>JAKSTS010000024.1 GCA_024402455.1 Treponemataceae bacterium | reverse complement strand
TCGGCAGTCAACAGGCATGCACATTCTTTTCTGTTCTGTTTAAATTTTGGAATTTGCAGCTTTTGGTTAAGGGCTTTTTCAAATACATCTTTTGTCATGCAGCCTGTAACATCAACTCCAAAACTGGCAAAACGTGAATCTTCTGCACAGGTTTTTATTGAAATTCCATATTTTTGTCCAATCTGCAGAAAAGCACGGCACAAAAAATCTTGTTCATTGTCATGCACTTCAGATATTTCACTAAAGTTTTTTTGAACTTTTTTGTATAAATCGATAAAACTTATTACGCAAACATCAGCAAAACCTTCAAGCTGCTTTGCAATATGTTCAAAAGCAGTTAAATGAAACTCAACATTATATTTTGCAGAAAGAAAAATCGGATCATAACGCCAGCAGACACAGTTTTTCCCTAACCGTTTTGCAAGTATTTTATATGTTTCAATTACATTCTGAATTTCAGGGACAAAAGGCTCAACATCAGTTGAATACGGGGTTATTGTTACAAACCAGTATTGGCCATAATCTTTCAAAACATCATCTTTTTGGAGTAAATCAATAAGTGGCCGTGGATTTTTTGAACAAAATACAAATAAATCAACCAATTGGCTGTTCAATATATATTTTGTTACCTGTTTTTCATTATATGGATTTCTAACATAGACAAAGCCATCTTTTATGCGGTTTATAAACCATGGTGCATAAAACGCCGGAATATCTGTTCTAAGACCTGTATTTATTATCATATTTTATAAAATAAGGTTGACCCAAAAAATTTTAGAGGCAACCTTAAAAGATCAACAACCGCGCTGCAAGCAGCGAGGTATATTGTTCTTAATAAGTGGTTGCAGTCGGGTTTAATACCATTCTTTACGACGCAAGCGTCAGGGCTTTGCCCACGTATTAACCCCTCCGCACGAATCAAAAGTCTAATCTGTTAAACAAATAAAATCTGGCAATAAATTAAGAACCTGTTACAGAACTTACAATATTGCTTACAATGCCTTTACTTGCCTTTGCATTAGAAACACCGTTTGCATCACTCTGCAATGTTCCTGGAATTGTCGGACAAAGCCAGATTTTTCCAGTTCCACGATAAACATTTACAAGTCCTTCTCCATTAAAAGCTGAACCAATCAACGACTTTGAAGATTTTTCAACTGTAAATTTCAATGATCCAGACCATGCAATTGCCATATTTCCGTCAATTTTGCAAACATCATCATTCAGTTCAATTTCATAAAGTTCCTCTCTTGGAACAGGACTTTCAAAAACAGCATTTCCAGAACCCAAAAGGCACAAATTAAAAAGCCCTTCTCCACCTGCAATTGCAGATGACACAGAACTTCGGGCGATAACTTTTTCTTCAACAGAACTCTCGCAAGCCAGGAAAAGTCCGTCCTGCATAACAACACCTTCTGCTCCCCATGAACCGATATCTTCAACAATCAGATATTTATAAGTTGGTTCAAGCATTAAATAACCGGTTCCTTTATAAACAGGCTTCAATGCAGATTCTCCTGTTACAGCACCTTTGATGGCACCTTTTAAAAATCCACCGACGCCTTTTACACCAGTTTCAGATTCAATTTCACCGGCAGTCCATTGCATTGCACCTGACTGAATTCTTACACTGCTGCTGTTAAGTTTGCACAAAACCTGGCGTTTCTTAAAATTCATTTTCTGCATAAAATATGCTGTAGAAGATTCAAATGGTGTTACACTCAAATCCTGCTGATGTTCATATACGGTAAAGCATCCTTTTTCTTCAATTTTGACAAGATTTTTATTTCCATCAAAATTATTAATCTTTATCATAATTAAATTCTCCTTAAAGATAAATTTACAATGCAAGAATTATTTTAACATTGAAAATTATTTAAGACAAGTTTTTTTGAATTATTTCAACTTTCTAAAATATACAAAGCTGCTATAAAAATATAGATTTAATAACGGAATTTTTTTTGATTATTTATTTAAAAACAAAAACAGCAAAATACGCCATAATCAACATAATTTGCTGTTTTAATAATTGATTTCTACTATATTTTCATTTATTTTTCAGGAAGCATTTGAAAACAATTTATGTCGCACAAGCAGCATAAAGCGCAACTATGCACAGAGCATTCTATGATTTGCTTAGATACCAAGTTTTTGTTTTATTTTAAACAGCTGTAGGACATTCCGAATAAATTTAATTTTTTAGATTCTGTCTTATTATCTTTCAAAAAACTGCAATAAAAATATTCCCTGCGTAATTAAAAATTCTGCCAGAATATACGTAAGCATAATTACAAAATGACCTTTAAAAATTGTATTTTTCTGGTGAAACCTTACTAAAAACAAGACAATATCTGAAAAAAAGAAAAATACAGATCCAAGATAAACAAGAACTCCGCAGATATTTCTATTTGATAAAGCAAACGCCAGCGCAAAAATATTCATTGTGCCATTTATCAAAAGATAAATTAAAACACCATAAAAGAAAGGTTGCGGCAAAGCCTTATTTAAAACATAAAAAACGGCAAACGCACAGCCTGCATAAATAATTGCAGCAATAATCAAAACAGGACATGAAACAAGTTCCCATTGTGTGTTTGCATAATAGATGGGAATAAAACACAAATGCGCAATTAAAAAACTTATTCCACCAATTATCAGAAAGTAAAATTTTGTGCGTACAAGCATGACATCGCCAACCCAGCTTGTAAACAATGCAAAAAACAATATCTTATTAAATGGAATTGAAAAGCATGAACATGACACAAGATAATAAATCAATAAAAACGGAATCAAAAACAATTTCGTATGCGTACGAATTGAATCTTTTTCAGAATGACATGCCTGCAAATGAACAACACTGATTATTATAAAAACAGCCAGACAAAAAAAATGCATAATTCTCTCCTAATCAACAATCTTGCTACAAAACAGCGAGATATATTGTTCTTAATATATAGATGCCTTCAGATTTAATACTCGCTGCTGCAACACTGCGCGTTATGCTTTCTTCGAAAACAGGTACTAAACCTTCTGCATGAATTATTTCAGCTGATTTTCAATAATTATTTATCGTCAAATAAGTTAATTTCAAAGATATTAATATTTAAAATTAACTTTTACATTTACAACTGCAAATTCAGATTTAGAAATGGCTCACTTTGTTTTCTGCCAGATTATAGTCATATCATTCTGCAGATAACCAGTAACAATTTTATAACTTGAATCAGGAAAAACATTCAGAACTTTTTTTAAAGCATCATTTATATTCTGCTTTGAATAATAAAAATATTCAGACTCTTTGTCTGTTGAAGTTTCACTCAACAGAGAACACGCAAAACATTTTTCTGCCATTGATGCAAATTTCAAAAACGAAGACGAAAGAAATTCAATATTATTTCCAAGATTCAAATTAAAAATTCCAGAGGAATATATAACATCGTATGTTCTGTCCAGTAAAACATTTTCATCCTGATTTTCTGCAAAAACATCAGTTTTAAAAAAAGCACACTTTGCGTGTACACCATCAGGCAACGCAATCTGCTCAGCCTGAAGCTTTGCCAGATCAATCATCTTTTGCAATATATCTGTTCCTGTATAATCAATTGAAAGGTGCAGTCCCTGTGTTAGAAAATGATATAAATCCCCTAAACCTGTTCCAACATCAAGCAAAGACAAATTATCAAGTTTTACATTTTCAGCAAGAACTGCAAAACGTCTGTACTGTGCAGCACGGCTTTCCCAACCTAACAATTTAAAATTATCTTCACGGCGTTGCAATGCCGCATCAAGGCGGTTCATTATTTTTTTAAAATTATCTTCATAATATGCGTTAATTTTCATATAATTTGTCTTTTCATTCATAAAAACACCCGTAAAACATTTATTATCACAAAAAAATTGCAATTTCAAAACAGTTCTTTTATTTCTGTTCTTAATTTGACATAAAAAAAAGCCTTGTTCAAGGCAAAAGCTTTAAACAAGGCTTACAAAATATTTAATGCAAAAGAATTACAGACTCATGTTAAATTTTAATTGAACAGAATAATCAAATTTTCTTGCTTCCTTTTTGCTGGTTACACCATACATAATATCTGCACCTAAACGAATATCATTTGCAATAACAAATGTTCCGCCTAAAGAAAATTCTGTATATTTATAAACCTTTTCAAAATTTTCACGGTCAGCTTTTTTCAAAGTGTTTTTCTTTGGTGGCTGTAAGAAACCAGACAGAGAAGTAGAAAAAGCAACTTGATTAGATGGCTTCCACTTAAATGCAAGCTCAGGCTTTACAAGGTCAGCAAAACCACCTTCATAGAAAATGCCGGCATTTTTATAAGAAATCGGGCGATATTCAGAAACACCATAATCATTATTAGGTGTACCGTACTGAAGACGGGTTGCAAGCTGCATACTCTTCATAAGATTCCATGCTACACCAGCATTAATATAACCGGCCATATAAGAATCTGTTGAAGTAGAAGTCTCTCTTGCAAGAATTTCACCTACAACACCAAAGTCATAATACCATTTTGTTGATTTTGGAAAAGGACCGTTGATTCCAGTAGCATAATACATAGAATGAACCAACTCGTTGACAGTTGTCTTTTTCTTTGTCCATTTACTTTCGTTTAATGTTTTTCTTAAATCAATTTGAGCAACCATATCACCGAAAACATCTGCTCGCCCAATAAACTCAGGGAACAATGTTGACCATTGAAAAATTGCACGGCGAGCTGCAAGTCCATAATATGGTTCTGGCATTTTAGAAGCAGCAACAAAGTCATCATAAGAAATCATAGTTTTTGAAGTATAATATGACTGGAACCCTGTATACGAAGCTGTTACATCCATAATAATGCCAGGAATAACAACATGAATTGCAGCACCATCAGCTGAATCGCTTACAATCATCTCATGTGTATCTTTTATCTTAATTCGACCCAGCTCAAAATTTACATAACCATGTAAGAACGGCAGTCTTTTTGTCTGGAGTCTGAATAACTCAAGATCAAAAAAAGGACGGTGGTGATAATATTTTGGATTCAAACGAATATAAGCACTTCCCTGTGCGGTAAAACGCCAGCCGTCACCAAAACGCAAATCAATCCAAGGAGAAAGTCTCTGTTCGTAAGAAAGCCACTCACTTAAAGCATAAGAACTTGACAGCTCTGCACCATAATCTGCATTCAAATCAAATGAGGTCAACGGGAAAAATACAGCCAGTAAAAGAATAGAACAAACTAAAAGGCGGATTTTTCCAAAAATTGAATCACTGTTCATTAAAAAGCCCCTTTAGTATTTGTAGTCAATTTAGCATTTGGGAATTTGTCTGAAAATTTTCCCATAATCGTAACAAAAAACGAACCTGTCATATTATCAGTAGGAAAAACACTTGACTGAATGATTCCAAAATATTTCATCTGGCGAAATGCATAATGCCGATTTTCAAAACAATAATACATGGCACTTGTAACTTTTACATCAAAGGCTTTTAACAAAAACAAACTCATGTCATCATAGCGAAGAACTGTATCAGGTGTAATTTTTGAAGGAACGACACCGGCATTGCAAAAATAACTAAATGCATCTTCCAGTGAAATATCTTCACTCTCTGCATTATCAGAATCTGTATAATATGCAAGATATGTCAAACTTTTCCACGTAGATTTTTCTTATCTAAAAATGCCTATTAAAATTTCTGCACTTTGTGCTGAAGCTGCACAGGCAACACCAACAAATAATGCAAGAAGAATCAACAACCTTTTCACATTAAAATCCTTTAACAATAAGTTCTTCAATAGTCACAAAAAACTAAAGAATTTCAAAAACAATATCGGTTTTATTATTATCACATATTATTGAAAAAATAAAGCTATATTTAAAAAAAACAACATAATTTTCAAAAAAAATATGACAATTATTCGTTATAATTAAAACAAATATATATGCAAATCTCTTGAAATAAAGATATTTGATTTTTTAGAGAAATAACAACCATGCCGCACAAAAATTATAAGCAGATGAAAAAAAGACAAAACAGCAATGCCGGCAGTTCAATGTTGAAACACCGGCATTTTTCAAAAGAAAATTCAAATTAATTCAGACTATACACAAAAAAACAGCTGCTTTAATTTTGAATGAACAAACGAATCTCGACGCAGAACATCGAAATATCGTTCTTGATTGTAAGTTACAGTCGTGTTTCATCATTTATGTAAGACCCGAAAGACCTGGATGAAACACCCGTACGAATCAATATCAAGCAGCTGTTCAAAAAGATAAAAATTATTTTTTCTTTAGCAAAGCAGCAAAAGGATTATATGTTTCACCAGAATCATCCTGGTTTTTCACATACTCCTCAGAATCATCGTCCTGTTTTACAGAAGAAGCAGGAGAAAGCGAAATGCGGCGGTTTTCTGCATCAACAGCAACAATCTGTACATCATAAGAATCACCAACTCTAAAAAGCTTTCTCAAATTAGTATTTGCTTTTACATTTTCCATTGTGGAAATATGAACAAGACCGTCAATTCCGTCCTCAAGATTGACAAATACACCAAAATCAGCAATCCGCACAATCTTACCGGAAATTTTCTGTTCAGGTTTATATCTTTCAAAAGCAGTATCCCATGGATCTTCCTGCAAAGCTTTTAAGCTCAATGTAACTTTTTCATGTTCCCAGTCTGTCTTTATAACAGAAACAGTAATTTCCTGACCGACTTCAAGAACATCTGCTGCATTATCAACATGTCCCCTTGAAATTTCTGAAAGAGGAAGAAGTGCCTGAAAACCCTGCACATCAACAAAAGCACCAAACGGCTGCAATGAAAGAACTTTGCCGCTTACGGTCAAGCCTGGTGTAAGCTTTGCTTTTAATGTTTCAAGCTGAGAAAGTCTTGCAGCTTCAAGAACTGCACGATTTGAAACAAGCACATTGCGGCCTTCGTTTTTATATTCTGTTATAAGAAATGTTAAAGTTCTGCCTTCAAATGTTTCATTTTCTTCTTTGCGGCGGCCGCCCATTTGAGAAAAAGGACAAAAAGCACGAATTTCGCCAATTTTAACTTCGTAACCGCCTTTTATTTCTTTTTCAACTTTGCCTTCAACAGGAATTCCATTTTTGAATGCATTTTCTATAACATTTTTATCTGCATTGTTTGATGCGATTTTTGTCGTAAAGCGCATTTCGCCATTACGGTCATCAAGAAAATAAGCCTTGATAACATCACCTTCTTTTACAGAAAGTTTTCCATTTTCATCTTTCAGCTCGGCAGCATTGAGCACACCTTCACTTTTGGCATTTAAATCAAGAAAAATAGTGTCTTCAGAAATCTGAACAATTTCAGCCTGTATTTCTTGACCTGGAAGAAGTCTATTCATATATGTTTCCTTATAAACTTTTTATTGAATTTTAAAATTCAGTTTTTTCATGCAAATACTACACTCTTCAACAATTTTGCACAAGCAACAAACATAAAAAGAACCAGCCAACTTTTTACATTTAACTTTTGCCTGCAAAACAGCAGTTTGTACTTGCTCAAAAAAACAAGGTTCTGTATAAAATAAAGGAAAACCTGAAAATTACAATTTTCAAAGTTTTCCATTAAAAACAGAGTAATCTATTTTTTTAGATACACCGTTTATTTCTGTTTGTTATGGAAGAAATTATGAAAAAATTTATTTTATCAATTGCAAATGCATTAAAAAAAGATGCAGTTCTTTCTATTGCACTTGCATGTGGAATTTTGTCAAGCATTATCTGCAAACCTTCTCCAAAAGAAATTCTTGAAGCAATTGATTTTCGTGTTCTGGCACTTTTGTTCTGTCTTATGACAGTAATTGCTGCATTTAAAAGCATAAACATTCTTGATGCACTTTCGCAAAGCCTTTTAAGAAAATGCAGCAACATACGCTCCGTTTATTTTGCACTTTGTGCTCTTGTTTTTTTTAGTTCTGCAATTGTTACCAACGACGTTGCATTATTAACATTTGTACCAATCACATTAATTGTCTGTGCACATGCTGACATTGCACCGCTTACTTTAATTGTACTTGAAACACTTGCAGCAAATCTCGGTTCATGCATGACTCCTATGGGAAACCCACAGAACCTTTTCATATATTCATTTTATAAAATGAAAAATGCGCCATTTTTTGGCACGACGCTGCTTATTGGCATTCCTTCATTTTTTCTGCTTATTCTGTTCATTCTTTTTGCAACCAGAACATCAAAAACAAACCAGATTCGCATCAGCACAAAGCTTGGAAACGTCGGCGTAAAAAAAAGTTTCGAAGTTTATGTTTACTTCGGTCTGTTAATTGTCAATCTGCTTTCTGTTTTTCATGTAATAAACTATATAATCAGTTTTGCCATAACACTTGCAGCTGTTGCAATAATAAACCGAAAACTCCTGCTAAAAGTCGACTATACGCTTCTTTTAACATTTTCAGGCTTTTTTATTTTTACAGGAAACATCTCTTCAATTGAATCTGTACAGAAATTCTTTGAAAAAGCATTAAGCTCACAGACAAGCACTTTTTTTGCTGGTTTAGGCTTAAGTCAGATTATAAGCAATGTTCCTGCAGCACTGCTGCTTTCAAGTTTTACAGAAAATGCAGCAAGTCTTTTGGCCGGCGTCAACATCGGCGGACTTGGAACAATTATTGCTTCTCTTGCAAGTGTAATTTCTTACAAATTTTATCATAATGCAGAGCTTAAACCCGAAAAAAAACAGCCGTTTCTGAAAACATTTACGATTTATAACCTTATTTTTCTGTTAATTCTCGTTCCGTTTTATCTGGCAGCAAATTACTTTATGTCTGCATTTTAAAATTTCATCTTTAAGCAAGCCTGAAACACGCAAAGTTTCAGGCTGAGAAATCAAGCAGCATACAAATCCTCTAAAAAATTAACCTGGGTCAAAGCTGTCCGCAAATTTTAAAACACTGACTGTTTTTAGTTTTGACAAAACTTAATACATTTTGTAGATTATCAGCATGAGTTATTCAGTAAAAATTTTGACATTATACAAAGACTTAAATTTTTCAACAGACAAAAATATTGAAACAAATGCAAATGAACGGCTTGAACAATACACAAACGGCGTTTCAAAACATAATATGAGCCCGGCATTAGATGAATATCTGCTTGATGGCAGTTTCTGCGGTTATGCGCTGCCAAAAGACAGCAATGATAAACCAGATTATGCAATAAAAGCCGGAAAATACTTTTTTGTTCAAGGCGACATCAAAAAAGACAACATAAAAGAAGCAGCAGAAGCTTTATGGCTTGAATCTATCTGGCAGGAACAGGAATTAGACATGGAAACTGTTTTTGTAAGATACATCAAAGAAGATGATGCAGAAGTTTTTCAGATTTTCAGAAAGGTTGCTTCAAATTCTGAAAACAATTCAAATTAACAAAAAGAAATCTTGCTTCAGAAAAAAACACCTTTCAAATTTGCCAGACACAAATATGAAAGGTGCCAAAACGTTTTAACATTTCAAAAAAGCAGAAACTGTTATTCTGCAAGCCTTAAAGTTTCAACCATAAAGCGAACAGACGGTCCAAAAGATTCTTCAACCTGCTTTTCAATGACAAACACCATAGTTTTGCCGCTTGCATCTCTAAGCACACGGTTTAATCTGTAACCTGTTACGCCTTTTCTTTTTAATTCAGGATTTCCAACCAGAAAACTTTGTTTCTCGTTTGCAGAACGGCGCTCAACAAGCAGACAGAAACATGATTCTGCATTTTTTCCTTTGCCTTCAACAAATTCATTTAAGCGTACTTTATAAGTTTCAACTCTGTCTGTCAAAGGATTATCAAAATCCCTAAATTCAACGACATCTTTGTAAACAGGCGAAGAAACAGCTTCTCTTCCAATTGTTTCAGCCGAAAGCAGACCAACGCTTTCTGCATTTCCAAAACTGATGTCTCCAGTAACCTGATAAAGCACAACAGAATTTGATTCAGAAGGAATTTGATAATTATTTATAAAAGAATCTTTATTTGTAATAAGCTCATCTAAAACAGATTCGCCGCTTTTTCCTGCAGTCTTGCCAGATGCAGAAATTTTAAACGTTCCATCTTTTACAAACTCATTTTTTGCCGTATCAACAGCAAAAAATTCTGCATAGCCTTTTAAGCCGCCGTCTATCTGTGCCAATTCGCCACATTGACCAAACAAATACTGCAAACCATCCGGCGAAAAACCTATGTCGCTAAAACGTGCAGTATCTGCCCAGACACAGATACACAATACAAATAATAAAGAAAACAACAATTTCTTTTTTTTTTTATTCTCCTCCTATAAAATTCCAAATCAAAATTTAAATCAAAAAAATAGAAATCATGAACAAACTGCTAACTTCAAAGCATCAGACAGAAAACAGTAAGTGAACTTTTACAAAAACATTCAGCAAAATCCAAGTTGCTTTCAAAGCACAAAATGTTGAATTTTCCGAATGCTTAAACCAGTAAAATGAATATTAAAATTTGCAGCAAATACTTTAACCATGCATTAAACCAAAAAACTGCACCACGAATTAAATTTATTTTGTAAAATCTAATTCACTTATTATATTCGGAGAACACCAGAATACGCTTTACAGAAATTTCAGTTCAGGATATTCTTTATCTATGACTCTTTCTTTGCGAAATCGAATTATCAAATTGTTAACTGTTTCTTCAATAGTGCTTTTATCAGCAATTTTGTTTTTGTACACGCTGCAGTTCATTCATGGAATTTTCTGGGATTTTCCACAGATGACACGTTTTTTTGCGCATCTGCCACAGATTATGCCTTTTAATTATGCAAAATGGGCAGTACTTGCGTCGCCAACATTTTTGCTCATTTATATTGCGGTCTGTTCACTTTTTATTATTAAATATTTCGAAAAAACACATGCACCAGAAATCGTTTATTTCACGACATTTCTTGCATGCATGTTAATTGAAGCATCAAGACTTTTTCTGCCTGTACTTTTTTTATGTCAGTTTAATTACCTGTTTTTGATTTTTGTTTCAAAAACAGTATTTTTTTGCAGACTGACAGGTCCAATCATCATGCTGTGCGGTTCAGCCATGTCTACGGCAAAGACAGACATACAGGACTCAAGTTCCCGTTTATGTCTTGCAGCGCTTGCCGTAATTACGACATGTTCAATTCCAGTTAATTCACTTCAAATGTTTTCAACGTGGATAACACCTGCAGCATACTATACGCTTTTTCTGGTCATACGCTGTCTTCTGGCTATTGCAACTTCAATAAGCTTTCGGATTACAGCTGTTAGAAACGAAGCCAAAGAATACAAACAGGTTTCTGTATACATTCTTTTGCTTTCTGCAGGTTTAATTCTTCTTCAAGAAGCTGATAATTTAGCTTTTTTTGCGGCAGGTTCAATTCTCTTAACAGCCGGAACTTTCGGTTTTTTAAGGGCATTGCACACTTATTATCTTTGGAAATAGTTTTGCTGATATAAAAAAAGACTGGCATATACCAGTCTTTTTTCAGCGTTTTCAAATATCAGATTATTTAGTTCCGACTGACTTTTGCATGTCAATTACTTCCTGACGGCTCAATGTTCTTACAATCCTCAAATCATTTCCAACTGGAGTTGTAATCGGATCACCATGTTCATCTTTTTCGCCAAGAATATGAACAATTGGAAGTTTTGGGTTAAGAGGATTAACATCAACAACCTGCCCGATTTTTCCATTGTGAAGGAATACATAAGCACCAATCGGATAAAGTGAAACAGCAAACAAAAGCGCCTTGATGACATTTTCATCAAACTGACGGCCGTTATTCTTTAAGAGCTCAACCATTGCTTCATATGAACTCTGCTGAACTTTGTGGAAACGTGGGGCTGTAATTGCTTCAAATGAACATGCAACAGCAATAATTTTTGCAAAAAGCGAAATTTTATCACCGGAAAGTTTTCTCGGATAACCAGTACCATTCTGCTTTTCATGGTGTTCAAGCGCACCAAGCTGTATGCTCAACGGGAAATCGTAATTTTTCAAAATATTATAAGACAAAATCGGATGTGTATAGATGCTGTTGCGGTCTGCTGTCGAAAGAGGCTTGTTTGTCATATAAACCTGCGAAGGCAACTGCACCATGCCGATTTCATGCAAAATTGTTGTTACAGCCAAATCAACCTGTTTTGCAAAAGGCATTCTAAGCTGCAGGGCAATTGCAATTGCAAAAATTGTAGAACGCATTGCATGATTCAAAAGATAAGTACGGCTGTCAACCTGATTATCTGGCTGCAGACGCAAAATATAGCGGCGCTGTTCATTTATAAATACGCACAAATCTTTAAGTTCTGCTGAAATTGCTTCGTAGTCAAGTTTTTTATGTGTTGTAAATTTAGTATAAACTTCTTCAACATAATTGAGATATTCTTCATAAACAACCTGAACAAGCACCATATGGTTTTTATCAATACTTGTTGTTTCAACTTTTACATTTTCAACACGTTTAAGAGCTCTTTCCATTACAGAGCCTTCGTTCTTTTCTTCTTCATCTTCATCGTCTGCCACATTTTCCATAAATGTTTCTTCAATGGCTGCATCAACAGACGCAGAAGATGTTGCAGGTTTTGGCACTTCAGGATCAGCTGCTTCTGAAAGTTCACCTTCAGAGCAAACCTGTCTGAATTCCCAGTTTAAAAGACTTTGCTTAAGTTTATCATTAAAGGGTGTTTGTGGAGTTAAGAGTAAAAATGTGTCATCAAGTAATAACTCATTAGAAAAAACCGATTTCTTAGATAATTCTGTGACATTAAAAGAATTCATATATTCCCCTGTTGACCTGATTCTTTAGACGTTTTAAAATTAAAACAGAAGCCCAAATAACTTATTTCAGCTTCCATCTTAGATTTACGGGTATACTTCGGCATATCTATCATAATTCAAGATTGCCTCTAAAACAATAACCTAGAAGTTCTCTTTTATTTAACAGAATGCATAAACCCCGTGGATATCAAAATCTTGACCAGTTTTTAATATCCAAAACCCTCAAAAAAGGAGCCGCCATGAAAATCAAATTTCTCTATATTACCTTTAATATCGTCCTAATTGCCAGTTTTCTTTTGCTTTTTTTTACACCAAGAATAATATTAACGCCCGAATTATACGCTGATCTGGCACCGGCCAATAATCTTGTCATGGCAGGGCTTTTGCTGGTTCTTGCGGTATTAAATGTTATTTTCTTTGCAAATAAAAAAACATTAGAATGTCTGGAAGACGAAAATTGGAAAGGTCTTTCAATCCATCTTCATAATAAAATATACACCCAAAAACATATTTCTGCACGAAATGTTCAACTTTTATGCGATTCACTTATGCTTACAGGTGAAATTCCTGCAATAAACGAACTGTGTGAATTTATAAAAACAGAAAAACCTGCAGCATATCAAAAAAATCTTCTGCGGTTTGCAAGTATTTATGTACTTCAGACAAAAACAAAAGAAGCACGCGCTCTACTTGAAGAAGCAGACAGAAAAAATGCTGCAAACGACTGGCATCAATGGTATCATGCTTTTACATATTATCTTGAAAAAGATTTTTCTAAAACAACAAATGAACTTGGGAAAATAATTTCAACACTGAAAAATCCGGCAGTTACTGCACTTGCCATATATTTGCTGCAGCAGCTCTCAACAGTCTGTCCTGCAGATTTTGAAAAATACAAGACAGAAACAGACAAAGCAAAAAACAAGCTTCTTGTTTCATACAGCAAAAAAAAGTTCCATGCAGCAGCAGAAGAAGAAAAAACACAAACATATTGCGTCATTGTCTCAAGCCTTTTAGCTCAGGCAGAAACTGCAATTTACGGCTAAATTATCTGCCACTGCACAACGCAGACCGTACATTTTGCAAAAAGACACACGGTCTGCATTTTTTTATTATTTTTCAGATTCAATTACATTGCGGATTGCAGCAAGAAAATCTGAATATTCTGTAAAAGTCTTAAACTGTGAATATTCTTCCTGTATATGCTTTGGCGGTCTGAAAAGGAAACCTGCCTGAGAATTTTTAATCATTTCAAGATCATTAAATGAATCGCCCGAAGCAATTGTCTTAAAGCCGATTGATTGAAGAGCTTTTACAGCATGATACTTGCCGTTTGCCTGACGGAGATTATAACCTGTTATCATGCCATCTTTATCAACAGTTAAATTGTTGCAGAAAATTGTCGGCATGCCAAGCTTCTTCATCAAAGGAGCTGCAAATTCTGTAAAAGTATCTGAAAGAATAATAACCTGGCTTATAGAGCGCAATTCATCAAGAAATGCTTTTGCACCTTCCAGCGGTTCAATTTTTTCAATTGTTTTTTGAATTTCCTTCAAACCCAAACCGCGCTCTTTTAAAAGAGCAATGCGCCATTTCATCAGTTTATCATAATCCGGCTCATCTCTGGTTGTTCTTCTAAGTTCTGGAATACCAGAAGCTTCAGCAAAAGCAATCCAAATTTCAGGTACAAGAACACCTTCCAAATCAAGACAAGTAACAAACATATTTCCTCCTGCAGAATACTGCTTTGCGGCAAGTCACAGATGACAAGCCGGCAAATTTATAAATACAAAAATATACAAAGGCACCCTTAAAAATATTATTCAGCCTTGTTTTTAGATTTTTTATCAATAACATTAAGTGAAAAAGTTATGTCTTTGATAAAAAAATCAATTTCTGCCCTAACACGATTCAAAAAACTTAAATCAGATGAAGGACCTTTATAGCCATCTGGAAAATGAAGGTAAAGGTATTCGCGGTCTTTTAATAAAGGCACAATTTTATCTGATTTTTTGCCTGTAATAAGAATATTCTTCAATTCTTCAAGGGAAGATTTTTCAGATAAAAGAAAATCCTTTACTTTTTCAACCGAATAAAATTGATTTTCTTCTGCTGCAATTACTTGTGAAATATTATTCTGTGAAAAACACTGAACCATTTCCATTGCACTTTCAAGGCTTTTTCTCTCTGCACCTGTGTCCATGCCTTCCAAAGAAATATCAAAAAGATTTGCAACATGTCCATATCTTACAGAAAAGGTTCTGCCATAGCCAGAAAGCGACGGTGTTGTAAGGGTTGCAGTTCCGTCCTTTCCTGCAAAATAATAACTATTCGGTCCAAAACTGGATTCGCCGCGAAACAAAGGATTAAGACGATTATGCTCATCTAAAAGTTTTCTGTGACTTGGTGTTTCTTTACAATGTGTTTTACAAGGTTTGAAACTAAAATCTAGACCACTAAAAAATATTGGCACTGTTTCATCATGCCTCAAAAACAAAGCCAGTTCCATTGCAGCAAGCCCAACAGAACCAAGCGGCGGAATAACAGGACAATTAAATGCGTCTTTTATTCTTTCAAGATAATTACATTGTTCATATTCAGACAGAAAAAAAGCAGCTTCTCCACCTGTAAGCTCTAAAACATGCGGTCTCGAAGTCAAATCTGCAATAACAGGCGTTCTAGTTCCGGCACTGCCTATATAAGCTTTTTCAATTGCAAGCTGGCTTTCAACAGCAACAATTACATCTGGAAAAACGCCATTTTTTACAAGCGGCATTAACGCATTATCAACCGCAATGACATAGCATTCATCTGCACATTTTTTCAAAAATTCCATGCTTTTTTCTAAAGACGGTCCTGACCCGCAAACAACAACAGGATGAAATACAGAAGAAGCAATCAAAGGCTTTGAAAACGGAAGCTGACCAATATTTTTAAAAATATTTCTTGCATAAAGACGACCAAGCTGAACAAGCGTAATGCGGTTTCGCCAAAATTGATTGATTGCATTATCAGCAAGTGCAATCAATGAATAATAAAACTGCTTATAAAGCTGGACACCACCAGAAAGTTCAACAGGCAGACAGCGCTTGTAATGAGAAAAAGACGGCAGAACATTTCTGCTGAACAAAGAAAAGAAAGCACTTCCATTTGCAATGCAGATATTATGTACATTTTTGCGTTCTTTTATTATTGGCAAAAGATATTCAGAAGATAACTTAAACAGCGCAGGGTCTGCTTCAATTAAAACAAGAGTAGAATCTTCTGGAAGACGCTCAAGAAGCTGCGGCAGACCATATCCCAAAAGTGGAGAAAAAACCAAAACTAATGACTGCGGCAGGATTTTAACAGATTCCGCCAGTTTAACAGAAGCAGCTTCTGGATTATAACGAGAATACAAATATCTTTTATTATATAAAACAGAAAAACCTCGTCCCATGGCAGGCACGAGACAAGGTTCATTTATTGAATTTTCCAAAAGAATTAATTTCTATCCAATATTGAAAGATAAGCAGTAATAACATCATTCTTAACGTATTCAGCTGTTGAGAAATAGTTAGTAATTGTATTGTCATCAAACAGCATTACGTTATAAGGATAAATCATTTTCATTGAGTCAATCAATTCATCATTAACAGCTTCTTCACTGACAAGCTTAAGAACAATTACATTGCTCTTAAGTGTAATTGGCGAAGAAACTTCGTTAAGTTTGAGTGAAAATGCTTTTTTCAGGAAATCTTCGTTTGTTGCAGCACCAGCAAGAACAGGAACATTCTGATCGATAACGCCAAGCAAATCATTTGAACCATAATTCAATGGGAAAGCTTCTGTTGTCTGTTTTACAACATCATATTTCTTGCAGGCAGCATCAAAACCAGCAACAGCTGCATCAGCTGCAAAATCACGTGCCTTTGCTGTAAAATAATCTTCAATTACAGCAAAATCATTTGATGAAATATATGCATAAACACTGTCCAAAGTTTCAACTTTATCAAAGTTTGCATCTTTTGCTGAATCGCAGCACTTAAAGATTGAAAAGAATACACCAGTTTCAATAACATCGCTTATGTTGCCAACACCAAGCTGCAAAAGTGTTTCAAGATCTTCATCTGAATGAAGCAACTCTTTCAGCTGATGAACTGCATTGCCAGAAAGAACACCATTTACATCAGTAAAATTCTTGTTTGAATATTCTGAAACAGCATCTTCAAATGTAATTTCATTATTTGCAATGCGCTTTGCAATTTTCTGAGCTTCTGCTTTTGCAGAAACTGTAATTACTTCAAAATTAACAGTCTTAAAAAGAGCAGCATGAGAATTTCCATATTTTACAAGTTCTTCTGCCGGATAATTGCTGAGAGGGAAAGCTACAAGTTCAAAAGCTTTTGAAGGCGAATTCATATTAAAAACAAAAGGAACTTCTGCAGAAGAAATTTTCAAACCGAAAGAGCTTTGTTCTGTAGGATAACCATATGGATGAGAACCAAACATATCATTCAAATAAATGCTTGAATACATAGTCTCAGTAACCTGATTGCGCAATGTAAGTTTATCAGAATTGCTCAACTGGTTATAATCTTTTGGAGAGAATGATCCAGTTCGGCTTAACATGTATGACTGAATGGCTCGATTTATAGAAGATTCTGGAGCAATGTAACCAGCTTTTTTAACTTCATACTTGCAGGCTTTATCAACTACAGTTGAAGTAAATGCAGAATACAATACAGAAAGATAATTACCCGGGTCATCAACATTAACACCCTGGCTTCTAAACTGATTTATCTGCTGTTCAAGATTCCGCAAAAAATCTTCATCGGTGTGTTTAATCGGCTCTTTTCTAAAATAGCCATACACAGGAATATCATCATTTCTACCATTTCCGCCTACACTTGCCGGTACAAAAACAAATGCAATTGCAGAAATAATCAATATAACAATAGAACCAACAGTGACAAATAAATTACCCTTGTGCTTTGGGCTGTCCGATTTTTGACTAGAATTTGAGCTCATACGTCAACTTCCTTATATAATAACTATCTACTTTTATGCAATAATTTGAACATCTTAAAAAATCTAGCTCAAACTGGCTGCATAGTATGCGATTTTAACATTTTGATTTTTATATGTCAATTGATTCATGCGGAGGATTTTGCACCACAACCTTGCAAATCATAGAAACAAAAAAAATCAAAACAATTAATAAATTTTCTTTACTGTTTTTGCATCAACGAATAATGGTCCGAAAAAAATGAAAAGTCAAAAAAAGCTGACTTTTCAGTCAGCTTTTTTTGATGTATCGAGTATTTATTTTTCCCAAAGTTTTTCCGGATAATAATTTGTTTCAATCTTTTTTGCAATTTCAGTTTTTACAACAGCCCTGTCTTTCGGATAAGTCATACCGAACAAGTTTTCTTTCGAAGTAAAAACTTTTATTGTACACCAGCCTTTTGTTACAATGAGGCTCGCGGCAGACGGCAGCAAAGCTTCTGCTTTTTCACTTGAAACATTTTTCTCAACAAAATCATCCCAATAAACATGAAAACCTTCAAATGCTTTTGGAGTAAATCCAAAAAGGTTCATTGAAACAGGTTCAGTTCCTGTAAGTTCAATGTCACCAGAATCCAAATGACTTACAATTTTTTCACCTTCGAAACCAATTTTTGTATGTTCCTGCATTGAAACAAGCAAACCGTCTTTAACATGGCAGACACCGCGAGAAACAGTGCCATTTTTGCTCATTGTGTTTTTCAAAATGTAACTTACCATTGCATGTTCAGAAGACGAATTTTCAAGGGAACTTAAATATTTTCCCAAAGTTTCAAAACCTTTAAAACCATAATAATCGTCAGCATTAATGACAGCAAAAGGCGTGTTTATTTTCTGTTCTGCACATAAAACTGCATGAATTGTTCCCCACGGCTTCTTGCGGGCAGTCTGCTGCTTTATCTGGTCTTCTGTAAAACATGCAGAAGGTTCCTGAAAAACATATTCAGCATCGAAATTTCTAGCAACACGGTCAAAAAGACGTTCTCTAAAATCTTTTTCAATATCCCTGCGAATAATATATACAACTTTTCCAAACCCACTTCTCATTGCATCATAAGTTGCAAAGTCAAGCAAAGTTTCTCCATTAAGGCCAACTGCATCAATCTGCTTTACACCGCCATAACGACTTCCCATTCCGGCAGCTAAAACTAAAAGTGTAGGTTTCATTTGTTCCCCTTTTGCAAACTAAAATTATTGTTTGCTTTATTATTAAGCTTTTTTAACATAATAGAGTCAGACTGAAATCAACGGCTCCAAAATTGAATGTTCCAGATATGTTGTTATCAAAAGATATTACAATCAGGTTCACTATCCTTCAGCAAAGAACATTTTGCTTTTATCGAAACAGGTATTAAACCAGCCGCACGAATAAACTTGCAAAACATATGGACAGCTTTTCAAAGACATCTAAAAAGATTTCCATATTGGCAGAACAGCATGCGGTCAAAAAGACTCTAACAAAATTGTAATTGAATGAAATTGTAGTTCTGGTTATCGAGATTTGTCAAGCAAATAAGATGGGGAAAAAACACTATAAAAAACAACCAAGACTGAAGCACAGACCGGAGAGAGATAGTCCATGCCTCAGCTGGTCGATACATTAACTATCTCACATTTATAAAAAAAAATCAACAAAAATTTATTAAAAATCTTTATTTTCTCTAAATAATCTACAATGTAACAACTTTTATATCTGATAAATTTAAAGGCAAGGTTATTTCAAAAACTCTATTTTAGAAATAACCTTGCCTTATACCTTATCTACACAAAAAAATTATTCAGCAACAGCTGCATCGAGGGCGATTTCCATCATTGCATTAAATGTATTCTGCCTTTCTTCTGCGGTTGTTTCTTCGCCAGTTGCAATATTGTCTGAAACAGTAAGAATAGCCAATGCCTTTCTGCCATACTTTGCAGCAAGTGTATAAAGCTCGGCTGCTTCCATTTCAAGTCCTAATGCACCATATTCAGCCCATAATTTCCATGTCTGTTTTTCATCATAAAATATATCAGAAGAAACAACAGAACCAACTTTAAATAGGGCATTTCTACTTTTTGCAACATCATAAGCGTTTTTCAAAAGCGAAAAATCAGCAGACGGTGCAAAATGCATTCCATTAAAGCGACGTGTATTAATTGCAGAATCAGTTGAAGCAGCAGAAGCAAGAATAATGCTTCTTACAGGTGTATCTTTATTGACAGCACCACAAGTTCCAACTCTTATGGCTTTCTGAACATTATAAAACTTAAAAAGTTCTGTTACATAAATTGAAAGAGACGGCTGTCCCATTCCTGTACCCTGTACAGAAACTCTTTTGCCTTTATAAGTACCAGTAAATCCTAACATTCCACGCACTTGATTATAGCAAACAGGATTTTCAAGATATGTTTCAGCAATGAACTTTGCTCTTTGTGGATCACCTGGCAATAAAACAATCTCTGCTATATCTCCAGGTTTAGCATTGTTGTGTGGTGTACTCATAGATATCCTCCATTATTAAAAATACAGATTAAATATTTTTGCAAAAAAATAAGGGATGCTCTTTTAAGGAACATCCCTTGCTAAATACAGTCCGAAACTTAATTAAAGTTCAGCAGCAATAGCTCTAAGCTGAGCAGCCATACCCGGCTTGCCCTTTGCATCATATTTATCAGCAACATCATAGAATGTCTGCTTTACATAATTCTTAGATTCTTCTGTTGAAACAGCAGCTTTCAAATCCGGAATAGTAAGTTTCTGACCAACTTCAATCAAATCTGGATCTTCAATCTTTTCTTCTGTTCCAGCAATAATGAACGGGAAGTAGTTACCCTTCTCTGAACCATAGAAACGCTTTGCAATCAAAATCAAGCGGTCGCCACGGCGTACAGTGTAATACTGTGCATTATCAAGAACAACATGTCCACGTGGCTGTGTATTTGTAGCAACTTTTGAATTGTTGCCACTATCTGCTACAGAAAGTGTATTTCCAGCATCTTTTGCTTTTTCTTCAGATTTTGCCTTTGCTTCTGCTTCAGCAGCAGCCTTTGCTTTTGCAAGCTTGTTCTGCAAATCTTTATATTCTTTCTGCAACTTGTTCTTTGCACCTGTGCTCAAGCTGTTATAGTCACTGATTGCTTTCTGAATAGCAGACAAATCATTGCTTGTAATAGAATTAGCATTCTTTGAAAGAATTGCATTGTGTGTCTGCTTCCATTTTGCAACTTCAGCATCGATTTTTGCATCAGCAGCTTTCTTTGCATCTGCATCTGCTTTTGCCTTTGCTTCTGCAGCAGCTTTTGCTTTTGCATCAGCAGTTTTCTTTGCTTCTGCAGCGGCTTTTGATTTTGCATCAGCAGCAGCCTTTGCTTCTGCTTCAGCTAATGCCTTTGCCTTTGCAAGTTTGTTCTGCAAATCTTTATATTCACTCTGCAACTTAGCCTTTGCACCATCACTCAAATTGTTATAGTCGCTGATTGCTTTCTGAATAAGACCTAAGTCGTTTGATGTAATTGAATCTGCACTTTTTGAAAGGATTGCATTGTGTGTTTTCTTCCATTTGTCAACTTCAGCATTAATTTTTGCTTCGTCAGCAGCTTCGTTGCCGTCAATTTCATGCAGCTGAATAGGTTTATCAGCAGTTGAAAGCGAATCGCTCAAACCGTCTGTTTCATCAACAACCATCATTCCTGGCTCATTAATCTTTTCAATGCCAGAATCAATGTAAGTCGGTGCAACTTCTGCGTCTTCATCTGGTCCGATTACAGGAGCTTCTGCAACATCAGTTGTATTTTTTTTATTGTCCTGAGTTGTAACACTCAAAGGTTCTTCTTTAGCATTTGACTTTTTGCTTGATGCACAAGAAATCATAGCTGCTACCAAAAAAATTGCAAGTACCTTGGGTAATATCTTTTTCATTTCATTTCTCCACAGGATTCTGGCTTATTTATAGCCGAAATATCTGTCCTCTAGTATATCATAGGACAGCAAATTTTCAACCACATACATAGAAAAAAACAAAAATGTTTTTTTCTATGTAAAATGACTCTTTATTTATCGGTAAAATACCAAAAAAAATTGAGGCTGTCAATTTAAGACAGCCTCAAATTAAAATATTTAACAGAAACTGCAAAATATCAGTCTTCAGACTGACCTACTGTAATAAATTCCTTTGCAGCCTTTATGACATCATCTGCAATTTTTCCAGAAATCGGATCATAATGATCAAATGACGTTTCAAAACTGCCAGTACCGCTTGTCAACGAACGTAAATCGATAGCATATTTTAAAAGTTCTGCCTGCGGTGCCTGTGCACGAATTTCTTCGATACCGCCACCAATCGGACTCTGTCCCAAAATACGTCCACGCTTACCGGATATATCTGACATAATATCGCCAAGATATTTGGATTCAACCAGAACCGTAATATTCATAATCGGTTCAAGTAAAATTGCACCGGCATTACGCATTGCATCTTTAAAAGCATTTCTGGCTGCAATTTTGAATGCCATTTCAGAAGAGTCAACTTCG
>JAKSTS010000023.1 GCA_024402455.1 Treponemataceae bacterium | reverse complement strand
TCCAAGGTACACGGAACATAATAACACGTTCTGGTTCGACAAAGCGTTCCAAAACGGCATTAGCTTCAAGTTCCGGCATCTGATCCACTACTGGTTCAAGTGTTGTAAGAACTTCCTGTACTGCCTGCAGGAATTCAGGCTCGTTCGCATTTTTCTGCTGAACGTCAGCCCAGATACGTTTTACGTATTCGTTTTTCATTATGACCTCCAGATGCGGTGCTGGCTGCAATTTTTTCTTTTCAGAAAATCTTGTTTCCATATATTGCACATGACATCAGAAAATATAGGGTAACCGCTGTTAAATGTTCCGCGGCCGACCTTGCTTATTTATGCAATTTTGACAACAAAGTTGCATAAATATAATAACGAACTGTATAAAAATGCACAATATGAATATTAAAAAAAATGAAGTCCGGCTTAAAAAATTTGCACGCAATTAAAGATTTTAATCTTGCTTGACAAAATGAAGTGAATGGTGCTATATCTTACATATGAACAAATGTTCATATGTAAGAGGTTTATATGTCAGATAGTAATCAAAATGAAATGGTTTCAGCTGTTTTTGAAAAAATGCCGGACGAAGAACTTCTGTATGATTTAGCAGACTTGTTTAAGATTTTTGGTGATACAACCCGCATAAAAATTCTTTATGCACTCCGTGAATCTGAAATGTGTGTTTCTGCTCTTGCAGAACTGCTTAACATGAATCAATCAGCTGTTTCTCATCAGCTGAAAATATTAAAACAGAGCAAACTTGTAAAATTCAGGCGGGATGGGAAAACAATGTTTTATTCTCTTGCAGATGCACATGTTGTAACAATTATTGATCAGGGAATGGATCATCTTTCTGAATAGATTTTATTTTCGCCATTTCTAAAAAACTATAGTTTATAGAAATGACCTTATTATGGAGAAAAAATATGAGTTGCAGTCATTCTGAACACAACCACGAACATAAACATAAAGAAAGTCATGTGCATGAACACGATATGAATGGGCACGAAAGCTGTTCTTGTCTGCACGAAAAGCATAAGCATAATGAGCATGAATCTTGTGCCTGTTATCACGAAAAACATGAACATCATCATGAACACAGCCACGAAAAATGCTGCTGCGGGCACGTTCATGGCGAAGGCTGCAAAAACGGCAGATTTTCAGATGAACAGAAGCTGGTCATTGCAAGGTGCATTATTTCAGCGTTTATGCTTTGTGCCTGTACATTGGTTTCTCATTTTTTTGAAATGCCTTTGCTGTTAAAGCTTTGCATTTTTCTGGTTCCATATTTTATTATTGGCTACGATGTGCTTATTGAAGTTGTGCAGAATATTCTGCATGGAGAGATTTTTGATGAAAATTTCCTTATGGGAATTGCAACAATTGGTGCACTTTGTTTAGGTGAATATCCTGAAGCTGTTTTTGTCATGCTTTTTGCACAGATTGGCGAGCTTTTTGAAGATTATGCTGTTGATAAATCACGTTCTTCAATTTCAAATCTTATGAACATGCGTGATGACAGTGCAAATCTTGAAAAAGACGGCAGTATTTCAGCTGTTCCGCTTGAAGAAATTCACATTGGCGATGTTATTGTCGTGCGTGCCGGCGAAAAAATTCCACTTGACGGTGTAATTATCGAAGGCGAATCTGATTTTGACACAAAAGCTTTGACCGGCGAATCTGTACCGCAGCATATTGAGCTTGGCGGTTATGTTCTTTCCGGCTGTGTAAATTTGACTGGCGTTATAAAAATTCGGGTTGAAAAAGAGCTGAAAGAATCAACTGTGTCAAAAATCCTTGAGCTTGTTGAAAATGCAGCTGAGAAAAAAACAAAAACAGAAAGTTTTATTACGCGGTTTGCGCACTGGTATACACCGGTTGTTGTCTGCATGGCATTTTTAATTACTTTGGTGCCTCTGCTGCTGGGCATTGGTTCGCCAGGCGAATGGGTACACCGTTCTTTAGTTTTTCTCATTGTTTCGTGTCCTTGTGCGCTTGTAATTTCTGTTCCGATGGGCTTTTTTGCAGGCATTGGCGCAGCTTCAAAAAAAGGCATTCTTGTAAAAGGCAGCTGTTATCTTGAAGCTCTTGCAGGTCTTGAAGTTGCAGTTTTTGACAAAACTGGAACACTTACAAAAGGAAGTTTTAAAGTCAGCGAAATTCATGCAGTTGATTCAGATAAAAATGCTCTTTTAAGGCTTGCAGCTCTTGCAGAAAGCGCATCGAATCATCCTGTTGCATTGTCTGTGTTTAATGCATGGAAAGAAACAGATAAAGGCGAAAAAGAAAACGATGTTCAGAATATAAAAGAATTTGCCGGTCTTGGTGTAGAAGCCGTAATTGACGGAAAAACAGTGCATTGCGGAAACAGCTTTTATATGGAAAAACTCGGCATAAAAGTTGATGAAAAACAAGATGGCACTTTGATTTATGTTGAAGAAAACGGCATTTACAAAGGCGTTATTGTTATTGCAGATGAAATAAAACCTCAGTCAAAAAAAGCCTTGAAGGCGTTGAAAAAATCTGGTGTAAAAAAGATTGTCATGCTTTCAGGCGATGCACATCATGTTGTTAAAAACGTAGCAGAAAATCTTGAAATTGAGCATTACAAGGCAAATCTGCTGCCCGGCGAAAAGCTTGAATATATTGAAAAGCTTTTTGAAGAAATTGATGGTAATGGAAAAAATAAAAAAGGTTCTATAGCTTTTGTCGGCGACGGAATTAATGACGCACCGGTTTTGAACCGCGTTGATGTCGGTGTTGCAATGGGCGCGCTTGGAAGCGATGCTGCAATTGAAGCAGCAGATGTTGTGCTTATGGACGATAATCCAGAAAAAATGGCAGAGTCTGTTAGAATTGCACGAAAAACGATTTCGGTTGTTAACCAGAACATTTGGTTTGCACTTGGCGTAAAAGCTGCTGTGCTTGTTTTTGGCGTGCTCGGTTTTGCGCCTCTTTGGGCGGCAGTTTTTGCAGATGTCGGCGTGCTTGTTCTTGCCGTTGCCAATTCAATGCGCGCTTCGGTTTAAAGGCGGTCGTGCGGTTTTTGCAATTGAAAATCGTACACAATATGCAGAGCTGTTAGGCAATAAAAAAAGCCGGCGCTAAATGCAAAATGCATAATCGCCGGCTTTTTTGTCAGATGGCTGTCAAATGGATCGTTGTGTTTGATATTTTCTTGGAAAGGTAAGTTTCGTACTTTATTAAAATCATCAAGTGTAACTGGTAATTTTCTGAATCCAGAACGTCTGCACATTTCATCTATTTCAAATATTGAATGAGTAAATTCCAGTTTTTTCCTGCTTTGTTTGATTGAGATTTCCCAAAAAGAAGCGTAACTGTAAAAACAAATATTAGATTCGATAATTTCTTTTGCATTTTTTGATAATCTTTCATCACCAAATAAATACCAGAGAATTGTATGTGTATCTAATAAATATTTCATTACATATACTCCGCAAAATCATCGAGAGGTTCATCAAAATCTGGAGACATATAAAAAGGTTCGTTTTTCCATACGCCAAAGCATGATTTTTTTTCTGAAGTGAAATTTTCTTCTGGAAATTTTAATTTTATTAAGCGGATGAAATCAATAACTTCACTTAGTGCGGCTTGGGGCAGATTTTCGATTTCTTTTTCTAAGACTTCATATTCCATAGAAAACCTCCAGTTATTAAATTATAACATGCCTTTCTCTAGAAAAATATACAACAATTTAGATTAATTTATTTTTTGAAACATTAAAAATAAAAAGCCTTTTCTGAAGAGCTCAGGTACACTACGGCACAGATGTCATCTTCCTGCCGCTGCTTTCTTCCGAATCTGACGGGGTTCAGAAGCGACGCCTTGCATAGGACCTGAACTCATCACAAAAGGCTTGCGATGCGATAAAACACCAAAATGAAAACTGATTGATTATAAAAAAGGGAAATACCCGATTTACAAAGATTCATTCTGGAAAATGCAACATACAATCGGGTTTATTATATTGAAAATAAAATGAGACTGAGAGGAGTCGAACCTCCGGCCTTCAGATCCGCAATCTGACGCTCTATCCAACTGAGCTACAATCTCAAAATCATACCGATACGGTCTTGTAGAACCTGAAAGGTTGATGCATTGTCTACTCGGAGCAGGGGGGATTCGAACCCCCGATATCCTTTTGGGATATAACTCCTTAGCAGGGAGCCACCTTCGGCCTCTCGGTCACCACTCCAAATTCTGCCATATGGCAAAAATGCCGTACCTTGTAAACGGAGCAGGGGGGATTCGAACCCCCGGACCCTCGCAGGTCAACGGTTTTCAAGACCGCCGCTTTCGACCGCTCAGCCACCGCTCCATAAGGACGATGACAATAATATGTAACTTTTAATTTTATGTCAAGAACTTTTTTGTTTTTTCTTAAAAATTATTTCAAATCTTTGTGTTTTTTTAGTGAATGCGACGGTATGTTGAAAATAAAAAGGAAATTCCGTTTTCGTTTAAAGGTTCTGACCGTTCACATAAAGCCCAGTCGTCTGAATTGTCTAAATTTTGAAAAAATGAATCGGCTTTTGGAGCTGTTTTTAAAACTTTTGTAACAAATGCCGTATTGCAAAACGGCATCAATGACTTGTAAATCTGTTCGCCGCCGATTACGAAAATGTCTTCTGATTTATATTCCGAAAACTGATTATGCAGAAGTTGAAAAAGTTCATCTTCTGATCTGCATGCGAAAATTTCTGTTTCCGGAAATGTTTTCATTTTTTTTGAAAGGACGATATTGATTCTGTCTGGGAGCGGTTTTGAACCTGGCAGAGATTCAAAAGTTTTTCTGCCCATAATGATGATTTTTTTCGTGGTAAGCTGTTTGAAACGTTTTAAATCAGAAGAAATTGGAAAGAGCAACCGGCCGTTTAAGCCGATTGCCCAGTTTTTATCGACATTTACGATAAGGTTCATAGTCTTATTTTTGTCTTAGGCAAAAGATTGAAAACATCTTTCCTTACAGGTACAGAAAAAATAGGCTCGCCTGATACTTCATCGTTTCGATAAGGCAGATGCAGTTCTGTTTCGTATGCTGTACTTTTTGGGTTGTTTATCCACCATTCAAGCACGGCAAGAATTTCTGCAATGGCTTTTATGAGTGCTGCATTTGTCAAACCAAGAGGAGATGACGGATCAAGAACTTTTACCAGTCTTGTTGATGTAACGTTTTCGATTGTAAATGAAAATTTTGCCCATGGATTTTGAATTCCTGTAACAAGTCCGCCGGAATTGCCGTCATTTGCTTTTAATGATTCATCAATATTGTCTGAAAGCCAGTCAAAATAATGTGCAAGTCTGGAAACCTTTTTAAATACAGGTTTGCTTCCAAAAGCTGTTTCGTTTGACATATAGCTCAAATCAAATTTGAGGTGCGGAAAGAATTCTGATTTTTGGAGCCACATAATTGAAGAAAGTGTTTTTATTGCATATGGCGAAGTTTTATAATCATGCTGGCTGTAAACACGGTTTACATAATCAAGAAGAGAAGCCGCATATTCTTTATCAAATACATTCAATCTTGAAAGGTACCAGTCGCTGATTGATCTTTCAATTTCTTCTTTTTTAAGCTGCACAGGCGAAGACTGGCTTGTAGCAACAAAATCAATTGAATTGCAGCCTGAAAGCAGGTCTTCGACTATGCGCATCAATACAATTGCAGCCTGCAAAGGATTTTCTGGTGCAAGAACATTGAAGCCTTCCGTAAAAGAGAACAGCGGCTGATAATATGGGTATAAATCTGGTGCTTCATTTAATTTAAGCCAGCCTGCAGAAGGAAACAATGCATCGAGCAATGTGAGTCCGTTGTTTATTATGATGTTTGCCTGTTTTACTGTTGTTGTATATGCAGACATTTTTGCAGGGGCTTTGGCTGCAAGTGCATTAAAATCAACCGGCTTAAAGCTGCCCGGAAGAATAATGTCTTCTTTTTTAAGTTTGAAAAATACCAGAAGACGCTGAATGTTAGTGTCCAAAAATTCCTGCATATCAACGCAATAAGAAGAGCAGATGCGCATTAACAATGGATAAAGTCCTCTTGAAACGTTGCGGATTATATAGCCCCATTCCATTTTTGCTTCTTCAACAGTGCCGTGCAGCTGTGTTAAATTTACATTTGTTTTGTCATGAATTTCAGAAAATGTTTTTTCGAGAGTTTCATTGAAATTATTTTCGCCAAGAAATAGCATCTGCATAATCGGTTTATAAATCATATAAACAAGCGGAATTGTTTTTTCAACCGTTATATTTTTTACATTTTGCTGAAGTTCATTGATTTCATCGTTTATTGCAACTATTTTCCATGTGCTGACAACGTCTAAAATGCGCAGCTGTGTATTTGGTGCATGACCGATTTTATGCTGGTATGCATCCGGCATTGCACTTATAAACCGCTTGATTGCACTGTGAAATTTCTGGATGTGAATGAAATAGTCATTAAGCGTGTTTAACACAAATCCTTCACCGATTTTATCGGGGTCATCGCCGGGCTTGAGCGTAAATGGTATTTTTCCATGCTGTGTTATGCCCATTTTTGCAAAAAGCTTGTCAAAGTTGCTGCGTTCTGTGTTGTCAATTGCGGGAAGGTCTTTTGGCAGTTGTTCAAGTTCCCAAAAAAGTGCCGAATCGCTTTTTTGCATTGTACTTTCTGAAATTTCTGACATAGTTTTCCTCTTTCTATGATATTGGCATTTCTAAAGCTGTTTTCTGTAAAGTTTAAAGATGCCTTAATTAATATCGCTAAATCTAATATCTAAGCCGCAATTTTTTTCCTATTCCGGAAAAACCTTTAAAAGTAAGTGCTTCGCCTTCGTTTGTAAGCAGCGTGCCCTCAAAATTTCCATAAAGCGTATGATAATCTGTATGAAGAACCAGTACGCTCAGCATTCTGTGTGAATCTGAAACAGGTCTGAAAATCAAGTCGACCATGCTTTCTGTATCCTGTATATTCCACGGGCTGCAGTCGCCTTCGCGTGTACGTGTAATTTTTACAGGAGGAAGCAGCGTTGCTTTTCCGTCTACAAAAAGAACATTTTCATTATAATTGAAAGTGTTTTTGCTGTCCAAATTTGACGTGCTTATTCTAAAAGAAATCTTTTTTCCGCCGGCGGTTCCAAAACCAAAAAGTTCATTTGATTTTGTCCTTAACGGATAATAAGCACGTTTTAATTCAAGCATCATTGAACCAGAAGATTCTTCTGAAGATGACTGTGTACCAGAAAAATTAATTGAACCATGCATGCTTCCTGTCATCTGAACGCTTGCTGCACACCGTCTTGAAACTTGTGCCGGAACTACAGATGCACATTTTGCAAAATCATTTTGCGTGCAGTCTATGCTGAATGCAGCTGTAATTGAAGGTCTTGCATCATCACCTTTTACATCGAACAAAACGGAAATGCGCTTTGCTTTATCGTTCCAGTTTATTCTTACATATCGTTTCTGACTGCTTGAAAAACAGGTCGCATTTTCTGTTGATTTTGGCACAATCATTCTGTGCGGACCTAAGACACGTCTGTATGCAAATTTCTTGCCGGTTTTTCGTTCCCAGATTACAAGTTCTACAAAGCCAAAAACCTTTGAATCAAAAATGTCGATAGTACCTGCATAGTCTTGTGTAACAAAAGGACATGTCAGGTTTGCCCTTATCCTCATGTTTGTAATCCATGTCGGCAGAGGCAAAACGCCAAAAGGCTGAACAATATTGCGGATATCAAGTTGTGTAAACGGCTCTGTAAATGTGCCGAACACGGGAATCCCGTTTACAACGATTTTTTCTGGTGGTGTAGAAACAGCTCTTGTGTACACAATAAACTCTATATAGACAAACTTTTTGAAAACTTCTGTTTCAATGTATAACGGCAAATCTGAAAAAATCTGAAACAGAAGAAACAATTTCGGGCAATTAAATTAAAAAACGTTCTGTGCTTTTTAACAAGCCCTTTAATGACTGGTCTGACAGCCATTTCATAATATAATATCTTTTTCAGTATAATCTATATAAGTGCTTATAAACAAGTGAAACCACAAAAAAAGTGGAGAAACTCGATATTTTCTTGCGAAATTCAATTTATGGCATTAAACTTTTAGTTAAATTATGGAACCTGTTTGAAAAATTCTGTAATTGTTCATGATTGTTTTTAGCAAGTTGTCTTGCAAGACATGCATTGAAAATCGAAGCATTCCGCTCGAATTTCTGCAATTTTAGCTTCGGAGGTTTTTTATGGCAATTAATTTTTATTCTTTGGGCGCTGCACAGGAAGTTACCGGTTCAAAACACATAATTGAGATAAACGGCAAGCCGATTTTGATTGATTGCGGTGCTTTTCAGGGCACACGTGCAGAAGCAGACCGGAAAAACCGTGAATTTGATCTGGCAGCAGAAAAACTTGAAACAGTCGTTTTGACACATGCACATTATGACCATTGCGGTCTTCTTCCTGTTCTTTCAAAAAAAGGTTTTAAAGGCAATATTTTTGCAACACCGGCAACACGCGACATTGCAAACCTCATAATGATGGATAGTGCACATATTCAGGCACGCGATGCTGAATATCTGCGCAAACAGGCCAAGAAAAAAGGCGAAAAATTTTCATGGCAGCCGCTTTTTGATGAAGAAGATGTTGTCAAAGTAACAGACCAGATGGTTTCAATCTCTTATAACAGACCGATGTATATTGCGCCGGGCGTAAAACTTGAATTTTTTGATGCAGGTCATATTCTAGGCTCTTCTTTTGCACAGCTTGAAATTGAAGATGAAGGCAAACAGATTAATGTGCTTTTTACAGGCGACCTTGGCCGGAAAGACAAGCCGATTGTAAGAAACCCTGCAACAGAAATTAAAGCACCAGATTATATTGTGCTTGAAAGTACATACGGAAACCGCCGTCATGAACATGTAACCGAAGCTCTTGATGAACTTGCAGCAATTGTTCAGCGTATTGAAGACAAAAAAGGCAAGCTTATTATTCCGTCTTTTGCAATTGAAAGAACACAGGAATTGATTTATTACTTCCATCTGCTTGTAGATGACGGCCGCATTTCAGAAATTCCAATTTATGTTGACTCACCGATGGCAACAAATGCTACAAGTATCTTCCAGGTTCATCCTGAATGTTACGATGAAGCAACGCATCAGGCTTTTCTTGACCACCACAAAAACCCGTTCGGTTTTAATGCTTTGTCTTTTGTTACAAGCATTGAAGAATCAAAATCCTTGAACAAACAGCAGGGACCGATGATTATCATCAGCGCAGACGGCATGTGTGAATTTGGCCGCGTTGTACACCACCTGGCAAACAACATTTCGAACCCTAATAATACTGTGCTGCTTGTCGGTTATATGGCAGCAAATACTCTTGGACGCCGCCTTATGAACCGTGAACCTGAAGTTAAAATTATGGGCGAATGGATGAAAGTAAAAGCAGCGATTGAAAACATCAATGCTTTTTCTGCTCATGCAGATTACCAGGAAACACTGGACTGGCTTAGAACAATTGACACAAGCCGCCTTAAAAAGATTTTTCTGGTGCATGGCGAACCGGACGCACAGGAATTTTTGCAGAATTTCTTAAGTGAAAACGGCTTCGTCAACATCGAAATCGTAAAATATGGCGAAACGTACGATTTAGTTTAATTTTTTGAACTGACGTGCTGCTGTAAGCAAGTGCCACGGTTTTGCGTTTGGGTTAATCACATATTTGGGTTCGGTTCTGCGAAAGGCTATCCGCAAAGCGCCAAATAATGTGATTGACCCCAAAGCGAAAACCAAACTGGCAAAGGCTGGCGCAACAGGAATTTCTGGACGGCATGAATCTGCCGGCACAAAATGCAGTTATTTTTCTTTTACAAAGATGTCGTAGAGACGGTCTAAATCTTCTCTTGAAAAATATTCAATCTGTATTGTGCCTCGTTCTAAAGTGCCTTTTAACGAAACTTTTGTGCCAAGTGCAATCAGAAACTGCTGTTCAACAAACGAAATGTCTGGATCTTTCGGTTTTGCTTCTTTTTTTGGTGTTTTTGCGGCGGCAGGTTTTGCTGTGCCGTTTAATTCTGCTGCATATTGTTCAGCTTCGCGCACAGACATGTTTGTTCCCATCATGCGGGCAAAAAGTATTCTTTGGTCTGAAGAATTTGTAACAGAAAGTAGTGCGCGTGCATGCCCGGCAGAAATTGTGCCTGCAGCAACCGCATTCAGCATGTCTTCTGGAAGTTTCAAAAGGCGCAGTGCATTTGCAACAGTTGAGCGGTTTTTGCCGACACGCTGTGCAGCTTCTTCCTGGCTTATGTTTGAAAGCTGCATAAGGCGTTGATAAGCACGTGCTTCTTCTATCGGGTTTAAGTTTTCGCGCTGAATGTTTTCGATTAATGCAACTTCAAGTTTTTTTTCATCTGAAAATGTGTTGAAAACAACTGGAACTTGTGTAAGACCGGCTTTTTGTGCAGCGCGTGTACGTCGTTCGCCTGCAATTATGTAATAAGAACCGTCACCTGCGTCTTCTGCGAGAATCGGCTGAATGACGCCGTGAATACGGATTGATTCAGCAAGTTCTTCAAGTGCTGCGTCATCAAATTCGGTGCGCGGTTGAAAAGGATTTGGCTTTAATTTTGAAACATCGAGCATAAGAGGTGTTCCGGCTGGAACACTGCTTTCGGTGCTGTTTTCAACGGGAGATGTTTCTTCTTCGTCATTCATAGAAGAAAAAAGTGCTTCAACACCTTTTCCAAGTCCAAACTGCTGCTTAGCCACGGTTCATAACCTCTTGTGCCAAAAGCTGATAGCTTCTTGCGCCTATGCAGTCTGCGTCATACTGGCAGATTGGAACTCCATGAGATGGTGCTTCTGAAAGGCGTACGTTTCTTGGAATGATTGTAGAAAAAACTTTATCTGCAAAATAAGTTTTTACCTGCTGAACGACTTCCTGTGCAAGACGTGTACGTGAATCGTACATTGTAAAGAAAATGCCACCAATCTTTAACTTCGGGTTAAATGATTTCTGAACACGTTTTACAGTCTGCAGAAGCTGAGAAACTCCCTCAAGTGCAAAATATTCACACTGCATAGGAATTAAAACTTCATCTGCTGCGGCAAGTCCGTTTAATGTCAAAATGCCAAGTGATGGCGGGCAGTCAATCAGAATAAAATCATATTGTGGAACAATAGGTGCTAAAGCACGTTTTAAGAAAAATTCACGGTGGTCTTCTCCGACAAGTTCTACTGCGGCTCCAGACAAATCAATTGAAGCTGGAATTGCTGAAAGTCCGGGTACGACTGTGCGCTTTACTGTCTGGTCAGCTGTTGCACGACCCATTACAAGTTCATAAACAGTAGGTTTGTCTTTTTCGATTCCAACGCCAGACGACATGTTTCCCTGAGAGTCAAAGTCGACGAGCAATACTTTTTTTCCTGCAAGTGCAATATAAGCTCCAATGTTGATTGCAGACGTTGTTTTGCCAACGCCGCCTTTTTGATTAACAAAAACGCAAATTTTTCCCATAGGTTAAGTATATCAATTTTTTTGCTTTGAGTATATATTATTTTTACTATGTCTGATTTTTCTGCTTTAAAAGAGCTTATTTTTGATGAATCTTCCGTTTTTTTTAAAGGAATTCTTTCTAACCCTAATAAAAATGCTGAATTTCAAAAAATAAAAATTACACCGGTAAAAGTAAAAGGTGATTTTTGCTTTCATGTTGAGCAGTTTACTGAAAAGCAGGCTTTTCAAAAAAATCTTTCCAAAAGCGAACTGTTCAGTTTTTTAGAAGAAAAGATTTCAAAAGAATATAAGCAGGCTGTTTTTGAAACTTCAACGGAAATACTTTCGTTTTTGACAAATAAAAAAGGCAAAATGTCTGTAATAAAAAAGCAGGTTCCAAAAAATGCATGTGCACCATGTAACAACCAGCCGAAAGAACAGAACCGCCAGAAAAAATATATTCTGCAAGAAGGCAAGCCTGTTCCATTTCTGGTTGAACTTGGCGTAATGACAAAAGACGGTGCGGTAATTTCCCAGAAATATGATAAATTCAGACAGATTAACAGATTTCTTGAATATATTGACGACGTGCTTGAAAGTGCGCTGATGCTGCCGGACGGAAAACAAAAAGATGAACTTTCTGTAGTTGATTTTGGCTGCGGCAAGTCTTATCTTACTTTTGCTGTCTATCATTATCTGACAGACATAAAAGGGATAAAGGCAAAAATTACCGGCCTTGATTTAAAAAAAGACGTAATAGACCATTGCAATGAACTTGCTTCAAAACTGAAATATGAAACGCTGAAATTTCAGACAGGTGATATTGCTCATTTTGAAGAAAATAAAAATTTTGACATGATGATTACGCTGCATGCCTGCGACACAGCTACAGATTATGCTCTTGCAAGGGCTGTAAACTGGAACATTCCGGTAATTTTGTCTGTGCCGTGCTGTCAGCATGAACTGAACGCAAAGCTTTCAAAAAAAGATGTTTCGCCTGAAATTGCTTTGTTTTTAAAATACGGCATCATAAAAGAACGTTTTGCAAGTCTTGCAACAGATGCAATGCGTGCAGAACTTCTCGAAAGTTCAGGTTATGCAGTTCAACTGCTCGAATTTATTGATATGTCGCATACTCCAAAAAATATTTTGATTCGCGCCATAAAAAAAACTGAAAATTCAAAACAAAATGAAAAAACCGAAGGCTTTTTGAATTTAAAACGTGCTTTGGGGACTTCGCCTCTGCTGGAAAATCTTTTATGAATGAAAAATACAAAGTGCGCATAATTGCGCTTGATTTGGATGACACACTTTTAAAAAAAGACCTTACAATTTCAGATTATACTGCAAAAATTCTGCATAAAGCTGCTGAGCAGGGCATTTACGTTGTCTTGTGTTCCGGTCGGGCAGAGAATGCAATTTTGCCTTATGTACGCCAGCTTGAAATTGCAGGGCTTGAAACCGGCAGATACATCATTTCTCTTAATGGTGCAAATATTTTTGACTTGCATACGCGGCTTTCTATTTATACCCGTACTGTACAGCCTGAAATTCTTGTAAAGTCGTTTTATCTTGCAAAAGAATCTGGCTTTTCATGTCAGGTTTACGATTCATCTACGATTTATTCACCGTTTGAAAATAAATGGGTTTTGCTTGATAAAAATCTTTCTGGCTTAAATCTTTCGATAGTTGAAGACTTTGAAAATTTCTTAAAACCAGGTTTTGCAAAAATGGTCATTCCGGGCGAGCCTGAAGAACTTGCAAAGCTTCAGCAGAAACTAAAAGAAACTTTTAAAGACAAAGCCGTTATTTTTACAAGCAAACCGTATTTTCTGGAGGTTCTTCCGCCCGAAACAGGAAAAGGCGAAGCGTTAAAATATCTTGCAGAAGATGTCTTGAAAATTCCACAGACCGAAACAATGAGCTTTGGCGACAGCATGAATGACGAATCTATGATAAGATATGCTTTTCACAGCACTGCAATGATTAACGGATTGGATTATATTAAAGAAATTGCAAATCATATAACAGAATTTTCTAATGACAATGATGGAGTCGGCCGTTTTATAGAAAGGCACTGTCTTTAATTTGTCCGACAGCATCATTTTTTTTATTCGTGCAGAAAGCTTAATGCGTGTTTCCATAAAAAAACATGGTGCCTTTCCGGCGGAGCTGTTGATTTGTAGGAACGTTCAATTCTATGAATGTTCTGCATTTCGCTGCTGATTTAAAAGCAAAAACAATCGCTTCGCTGTGGTTTTTAAAGAGTGCCGGTTCATTCTAAAGACAGGCTTTCGCAGTTTCTTTTTATTGACATAGCTGATTAGTTAAGTTAAAATTTGCACTGCAACTTAGAGTGAATACAGTGTTAATAAAAAGGTCTGCCTTTTTGGATTAACATAACGGGCTTTTATAAAGTCCTGAAATGGAGCTGCTTTGCAGGTCAGAAATGACATTGCGGCTTAAAGCTTTCAGACAGTTCCATCAAAATATTTTCTAACTATAAAAGGATTTAGCATGGATATTGAAGATCTTGACCCGGATATTGCTGCACTTTTGAATAATGTAGATACTAATGATACTGAAACAAGCGGTGTTTCAGATATGGGTGATAATTTTCCAAGCCCTGATTATGATTTTTCAGCTGATGATTCTGCAGACGGAAATCAAAAACAAGAGGGAAAAGTTGATTTAACCGTTACTAAATTTGCACCGATTGAAAAATTCTTTTCTGATACTCCTCATAAAGTTTTTGATGATCCAAATTATTACAAGACTGCACTTTCAGGTGAATCTGAAATAGCAAACAGACTGCATGCAACTCTTACAAAATTCCTGAAGACTGATAATCCGCAGGATCGCACAGTTTTCCGCCAGCAGCTTTACAGCATTTATTATGAATTCATTAAGTCTGTTGCTCCAAAACTGGCTTCTCCTTCTGTGGCTGCACCAAAGAAATATCTTGTGCGCTATGGACTTGTATTGCCTTCTCTTTTTACGGCCGAGCAAAAATCTACATTTGCTTCTGTAATTGACGAGAACACATCAGGCGAGCCTGTTTATTATCTTGATGAATGGTTAAGTTATATTGCAACTGGAAAAATGACGCTTTCTGCAACAGATGAAGCAAGACCTCAGCGCAAAGCCGGAGATGACGTACAGCGCCTTATGACATTGCAGAACAAGGCTTCTGGAAAACTTCAGACAGCAGAGAATTATCTTAAAACAAAAGTAAATCAGCGCGGTTTGCTTGAAATTGAGCTTAAATCAAAGATTGATCAGATATGTGATCATCAGGAAATGCCTTGTTTTCCGTCTTTGGGTGCACCGCTTAGCGAAAGTCAAAAACGCATGTTTAACGAAATTACAGACAAACTGCGTGACCTGTTAAAGATTGATAAAGAAATCAGCCAGAATCTTACAGCTTATCAGGATGCATCTGCTGAAACTGAGTCTTTGCAGGAAAAAATGGCAACAGCTTCTGCAACTGTTGGTGTAAGCAATGCAGATTTGCTTAAAGAAATTGATACAGTCCGTCAGATGGCAAAAATGACAGTAGGCCGAAAAGGAAACCATTTCCCGATTTTTTCAAGAGATTATTACCACTGTATGCCACGCGGAACAGGTTTTAGAGAGAATGTCATTGATACAATGGCATGGGTTGAATCAATTGACCCTGGTGTTTTTGTGCGCATGCATAAAAACAATGCAAACCGAATCGTTCCATATGTTCTGCTTGTTCCAACATATGGCGAAATGGGCTTCTGCTGGGAACCGTTTGATAAATACAACAAGGTTTCAAGCCGCGGCCGCATTGCGGTTCCAATGTATCCAAAGAGCCTGCAGATTGCAGTTTTGACTGCATGTGCAGATTTGCGCTGGCAGGTTGCAAAAGAAAAAGCTTCTTACTACTGGATGGAAGAAGGTCTTACTGGTATGTATTACCAGTGGTTTGACCAGCAGAAGCTTAAAGGCGATGTAAAAGATTATTTCGTCCGTGATTATATTCTGTGGATGACAAAAGAAGCAGAAGGTGTTCAGCGTCTTGATAAAGAAGTCCGTGGTGTTTTCTGGCGTTATCTGCCGTTCCCACAGGAGCGCAAGGATATGCTTAAAATGCGCAGCTTGGTTTACGCAGAGCTTTGTCAGAAAGATGCAAACCGCGCAATGTCAGATGGATATTGATGAGATGTTCTGTAAATTGAGCTTTTAAAAAGCAAAGAGATTACTTGCAGATATGCAGGTAATCTCTTTTTTTATAAAGACAGCTTTAAGTGAATGTCTGAAAAATTTCAGCATGACGGTTTTAGTCCGACATCTGCACTGAACATAGCGCATAAATGCAGGATGCAAACCGTGCAAAGACTAATGTACTGGAACAGCACTGTGTTTCAACCTTATTGAAGCAGTTCTTGTCTTGAAATTAGTCCCGGCGGCTTTTCCCGTGATATTTGCTTGGCAACAAAGGATCGAGTTTGTCTTCAAGATTAAATTTTGTAATTGCCCAGCCTGCAAGTTTCTGGTAAATAACCATTGAAGCTACAACTCCTGCGATTAAAGAAACTGATATAAGAATTGAAAAAAGCTGCTGGTTGTCTTTGCAGAAAATTGCAGAGACAACTAAAAAAAGAATAATAAAAAAGGCAGCCATAAGCACTTCTACCAGTGTTCCGATTGCAATAAAAAGCAATGTGTTCTGTTTTTTTGTCATAATTTCCCCTTTAAGCAGGTTGTTTTTAAATTAAATCTGAAAAATTTTCAAGGACTTAATTTTAATATAATTACAGGCTTTCTTTTGCAGTTTTTTCAGATGAAGCTGAAAATACAAGAGAAAGCAGCAGTGCAATGCCAAAAACAAGTACGGCAGAATCTGCAATGTTAAATGTAGGCCAGCGTTCAAGCCCGAACAGACCATAAAATTTAATGTCGATAAAATCTACGACGCCGTCTGGTCTAAAAAATCTGTCGATTAAATTTCCAAAACCGCCGCCTAAAATGCCGGCTACAAACCAGCGCTGTTTCTGGTTTAATTCTTTTGTTACAAGCAGAACAACTAGAATGGCGATGAGTACAATAAACGGAATTATGCAGAGCGAAATAAAACGCCATGTGCCTGAAAGGTCGTTGCCGATGCTGAATGCTGCGCCAAGATTTGTAACATGAACGACCCTGAAAAAATCGCCGAAAAAAGATGTATAAATTGTTCCTGCCGGAATATTGCAGACAACCCATAATTTTGTAAGTTGATCTAATAATATGACAGCAAGGCTCAATGTGAGCGGCAAAAAACGCATTTTAAGATTTCTATTGTTATCCATTTTTTTCTCCCGTAAAAACTGTGATTTTTATAAACCTGTCGGAACATCTATAAAGACAGTTTCAATTCCTGTTTCCTTTTCAAGTTTTGCAGCAACAAGCTTAACGCCGACAGTTTCTGTCTGATAATGTCCACCAGCCACTAAATTCATGTGATTTTCTAAAGCATTGTGATAATCTTCATGAGAAACTTCGCCGGTTATTAAAACGTCGGCTTCGGCATTTACTGCTTCGTTTATGTAGTCTGAACCTGCACCGGAAACAATGCTTATTCTTGTCATTTTATCTTTGCCGAACTGCAGCACTGCATTCGGTTTTTCTCCGTCTGGGAAAAGCATGTTGACAAGCTGTGTCATTGAAAGCGGTTTTTCGCTTTCGCCGATTGTTCCGGCCATCATTCCGCGCCATTCGCCGAACGGTTTAAGGTTTTTAAGTTTTAGTCTTGCTGCAATTCCATAATTGTTGCCGCAAAGTTCATTTGCATCAAGCGGCAGATGACAAGCATAAAGAGCCATGTCGTTTTTTATCAGTTTTGAAATTCTGCTGTAATGCGTGCCTGTAATTGTCTGTTCGTGTCCCCAGAAAAGACCGTGATGCACAAAAAGCATCTGTGCGTTCCACTGTGCTGCCCTCTGTATTGTTTCTTCGCACGCATCAACTGCAAAAGCAACTTTTGTAATTTCTTTGCCGCTGTTTTCTACCTGCAGACCGTTTTTTGAAATGTCTGCACAGAAATCGTTTATGTTTAAAAAGCTGCGGAAATATTTATCCAATTCTTTTTGGTTCATGCTTAAATCAGAGCTTCTGCTCAATCTCCTGTTCAGGTTGTGTTTTACTTTCCGGCTTTCCGGCTGATGCAGTTACTTTTGCCTTTTCTATGCGTGCTGCAATCTGCTGCGATTGAATCCAGCCGTCGCTTTGAATTTCTGCAACATAGTGGTAAACAGCAGGCTGATTTACTGCAAGGTTGCCCATGCCGCCGATGTAGCCTGGAATGTTTTCGTCTATTGCAAAAACAGGAATGTTAATATTTGATTTTGTGCAGAATTCTTCTGCTGCGTTTGCGGCATTTCCGTCTGCTGCAATCAGCTTGATTCTGTCAAAAAGCTGAGCTTCTTTTGCATAGTCAAAAATTGCTTCAAGCTCTTTTACTTTGATGTTCTGCCAGATTTGCAGCTGGCTGTTATCCTGCGGAATGTTTTTAGCTTTTGCCTTAAAAAATTCTGTCTGCAATGCAAACGAGCGGAAAATGTGTGAATTCATGAAAGAATCTAAATATGCGCCGTCTTTTGTATAAAAATCTGCACAGAGAACGATGTTGCCTTTTCTTGCAATTGATTCAATTGAAAGGCGGTTTTCGTTTATTGATGTGTAAACGTCCGGCAGATAAATAATTACAGGCAGTTTTTCAAAGTCCGTTTCGTTTTCCTGTGTTAATTCAGGCGAAAATGAATAAAACGTTACGGAAATCTTCTTCTTGAAAAGCTCCGGTTTTTCAAAACCCGAAGCAAAAGAACCTGCTTTGTTTTCCTTTTGAATTTCAACCGGAGTACATTCCGAAGAGTTCAGATGCAGAAAAGTTGAAACCGGATAAAAAGCGATTATTACATAAGCACCTGCTGCAACAAAAATTATGCCGAAAATCGAAGCAATAATGGCACCTGGTGTGTATGCGTCCATTTTGAGCTGCTGAAAACAGCGCCCGAGGCTTCTTAAGCTGAAGAAAAAAACAAAAAAACATGGTACAGCTGCTGCAATGACAGACAGAGAAAGACCATTTGTAAGCACTAAAAGAATTGAAATGATAAATGCAAAAAGCGAAAAAACTACAGTGGTGTCAACTTTATTGCGTTTTTTAAAAAAGACACGGAAAACGACGGGAACAAGAAGAAAAAGTACAAATAATTCGCTTAAAAATAAAATATGCATGGCGTTATGATAAAGAAAAATCTTTTGTGCCACAAGTCCTTATTTGTGTGCAGAATCAACATCTGCACCAGAAGAAAAGCAGGAATCAGGATTTCTTCTGCCTGGCGGATAAACTTTTTTTAGCGTCATGCAGAAGATTGTTCATTTTTTCAAAATTATTTTTGCAGTTCTGCTTGTTTTTCCACAAGCACTATGTTAAAATTTTGCATGTTATGGCTGAAGATAAACGTCTTGTTATAGATACTGAAAAAATTAAAAATGCTGCTGTTGCCGGTGTTCCTTTATCAATTACGACATATGTATTGCCTCATGAAATGGAACTTTATATGAGTGATGTTCTGACTTGTTTCCTGAAATCTCTCGGGCAGTCACACATGACAGATTATTTGATTTATTGTTTGAATGAACTTACAACAAATGCAAAAAAAGCGAATACAAAGCGAATCTTCTTTCTGGAAAAAAATCTTGATATAAACAACCCTAAAGATTATGACGAAGGCATGAAAACTTTTAAAATGGACATGCTTGAAAATCTTAAGCATTATCTTGAAAGACAGAAAGAAGCAGGTCTTTATATAAAAGTTATTTTTGCTGCCAGAAATAATAACATAAGGCTTGAAGTGCGCAATAACAGCGAACTTAACCTTTTTGAATACAAGCGTATTCATGACAAAATCTGCCGTGCGCATACATATACAGACATGAATGAAGCGCTTGAAAAAGTTGTTGATGACACAGAAGGTGCAGGTCTTGGCCTTATCCTTATGATTTTGATGCTGAAAAAAATCGGTTTGACAGATGAATCATATCAGATTTTTGTTGAAAACAAAGAAACTGTTGTGCGTGTTGAACTGCCGTTCTTAGACAAACGTTCAAAAGAATTCGATGTTGTTTCACAGGAACTTCTTAAAGTTATTGGCGATTTGCCGCCGTTCCCTGAAAATATCGTTGAAATCAACCGTCTGATTACCGATCCTGATTCTGACATGGTTGAAATTGCAATGTTCATCAACAACGATGTTGCACTTACAGCCGACCTTATCAAAATGGTCAATTCTGCTGCATTCAGACCTGTAAACCCTGTGCAGAATGTATATGAAGCTGTAAAAATGGTTGGACTTGACGGACTGCGCAATCTTTTGTTCTCAATCGGAACTTTCAGTCTGCTTGGTGAAAACACTGAAGAAAAACGCCAGGTCTGGGTTCATGCATATAAAGTTGCATTTTTCTCTCATCAGATTGCGTGCAGTTATTGTGCAGGCGACAAAACTGTTGTGGCAGATGCTTATGTATGTGGTCTTTTGCATGACATTGGAAAAGTTATCTTTACAACGACACATACGGACTCAATGAAAAAGCTTATTAATGCAACTCAGCAGAAAAACATTTCACTGCAGGTCATTGAACAGATGATTTCCGGTACAAACCACGAAGTTCTTGGTGCAAAAATTGCAGAAAAATGGAATTTCCCGAAATCAATTGTTGCATCAATTAAATATCATCATAGTCCGGATGAAGCACCGGAAGAATACAAGAAAATTACGACTGTAGTAGCTTTTGCGGATCAGATCTGCAGTTTTATTGACGGCAAGATTTCATATTCTCAAATTCCTAAGATATGTAAAGATACTTTTGGCATAAAGAGCGAAATGCAGTTTAATTCTCTTGTAGAAAAACTGAACCTTTCGTTCAGCCGTTCTGAAGAAAAGTGATTAATTTTTTACAGGGATGATTTGCATATTACTCATTGATTCTGTAAAAAGGTGAGTTTGTTTATATTCTGTTTTTCACATTTTGTAAAAATGTATTACAAAATGTGACATAAATGTTATATCTCTGGCAGAGACTAAAATGAGAGGTATTCTATGGGAGCAGTGACAGAATATGGTAAACAATTAAGACATCTGAGATTAGATTTATCTGAATTGTTGGGAACCATGGCAGAAAAGCCCGGTCTTTCACCTGCCTGTTTGTTATCAATTGAAACAGGCAGCAGAAGTATACCTGTTGACCTGACATCAAAGGTTATTGAGGTTTATAATCTTTCTCAAGAATCAGCAAAAAATTTGTTAAAAGCTGCAGAATCAGCTTGGAATAATGCAAATAGGAAAAGGCACGGCTTTACCGTGCGAACTTACGATTGTCATTTCTCTTCTTTTTCATACGTGCATTGATTTTCTTTTACTAAACCAATGAACCTATATCCAGCTTTTTTTAATTCAGGAAAGTCAAATAATATTTTTTCAATATTTATACAGTTAATATATATCAGTTCCCCTAATTTCTTATTTTCTAGTTCTAATAATTTATTTAAATATTTAATAGCAAAATTTGTATCAATAAAAATTGGATTAACTGGACTACCAAAGGAAAATCCCGAAAAACCATTATGCAGACAGAATTTTGCGTCTGGTTCATTTTCTATCCACTCTTCTATATTTTGTATTTCTTTAATATTCATCTACTTATATTTTCTCGTGCACCAGTGGTGCATCCACATAACAATTGTTTTAAACCGCATGCGGCTCGGCTGCGTGTCGATAATTTGAAATGCGTGTTAGGTTTTATTTATCTTCTTTATGTTCCATGCCTGACAAAACAATTTTTTCATAGGCATCTTTCTTGTCATTCGGATGAGGTTCAAGTCCAATAATTGTTATATCTTCTCTATCAGGACCATATACCCAAAATATTCTCATTGCACCTGAATTTTTATTTTCAAGATATGATTCCCAAACTTTTAGTCCATATCTTTTTGAAAGTACATCAATTTCATGTGACTGCAATCCAGGATATCTTGGATCCATGGAAAGTTTTTTCAAAGCATTTCCAAGCTTTTTGTACAATAACTGCTCATCTTTATTTGCAGTATTTTCAGAATTTTTCTTAACCAATTCATCCCATAATGCCTTCATCTCTGGAATTCCCATTCTGATTTTAAACATTATTCATTTCCAAAGGCTGACAAATCAATTGGTTCTGAAACAGCTCCTTTCTTAAAGTTTTCTACAGAAGAGTCCATCATCGATAAAGTGTTTTTTGATACTTCAAAAGGTTTCACAAGAACTCTTGGTTCAAGCACAATTTTTCCATCTGCATACTCTTCAATATGAAAATATTCATACAAAGCATTTCTGAGAGTTATTCTTTTTTTTGAATCGATTTTTGCATCGTAAGATTTTACCGCTATAGACTGCATAACACACCTCCTTTAAAGTGGGATTTCCCACATGAAATTATACGGCAATTTCATAATAAAAACAAGCGGCTTGACCGCTTGTTTTTAGACTCAAGAAGTATTTCATGTTAGAAAAAATGATTCTTAATTATCATCACCACCTACATATTTATATTCAAGATTGTCAGCTATACTTACAATTCTAGCTAATGCAGAATCCAATGATTCAGAATCAATACTTTCAAGCAAAATTACATTTCTTATAAAAATATAGTATCCACGTTTTATAGCTACACCACAAACATTTTCCTCAAGCTCTTCAAGCAAATCAAATATATCAGCTTCATCAATTTCTCAGATAGGAGATGAAACATCAATCCACGAAGTTCCTTCTTGATTTTTTAGTCTCTGAATAAAAACTACTAGAGTTCTTTCATTTCCAACATCAAGTATTAATTTATAATCACAGTCCCTATCATAGTCATAGTCATACTTATAATTTGACTCTACATAATCTCTTACTTGTTTCCAACTTGCCATAAAAATCATTCAACGAATGACCCGAAAATGTGCTGGAGACTTTACTTTCAACGAAAGTGGCTCATCGAGCCATCCGTCATAACAATTGGTTGTACCGCAGCGGGCTCGACCCGCTGTCGGCTACGAACCTTTGTTATGCTATTATATAATTAACTTCAAATTAATAAGCATCCACATTAAAGTATTGCCAGTTACTATAATGTTCATACCATACTTCTTCTACAATATTATTATTTGAATCATACT
>JAKSTS010000022.1 GCA_024402455.1 Treponemataceae bacterium | reverse complement strand
GTCGCGAAGCACTAACTCAAAAAATGTGAATAATCCAGGATTCCAAAGGGCGTGGGGTAGATTGGTCGTGCCCGGCTATCGGCTGGCGCCGATAGCTTCGAGATTTTTGCTAACGCAAAAACTCGTGGAACTTGTACAGGTAATAAAATAAACCAGTCGCCAGTTTGCGAATGCAAAGTGGCAGTTTTCGCCGAACCAGACCAAAGAATGTGATTGCCCCCAAAGCGAAAACCCTGAGCTGGTGTCTCCTCCTAAATAAAGTTCCAGCACTTTCAAGTGCTAAAACTTCCAGACGCAAAAAAACTTATTCAAGTATAAAACCTTTGAAACTTGCCACATCGTTTCCGCAGTATGTAAAATAAAGCGGTGCGTTTTTGCAGTTCAAGTTTATGCTGCTTGAAAACTTTTCCCAGTTGTTTGTAAAATCAAGCTTGATTTTGGCAAGAACCGGGCCGTTTAATGCTGTGCGCACTTCGAATGTTCCGCTGTTATAACCGCGTGTAATAATCGTAATTTTTTTGATATTATCAAAATCGAAATATTTAAAGCCGATTGTGTCGCCATTTTTGATGTTTACAATGTGCCCGTTAATTTCGTCGCCGTCTTTTCCGTCCTGTGTAAGCCGCGGATAGCTTCCTTCAACAAAAAAGTTATTTTCTTTTCTATTATATAGGTTGCATGCAATATGTGCGGAGTATTCACCTTTGCCTTTTAACGGTGCGCCGTTTAAGCCGCAGGAAGTCATTTCAACTTGTGGAATTGAACCGTCTGGAAGAATTTCAATTTTTTCTGCACAGCCCTGACGGCTGTACCAGTTTCCGTTTGTCTGCCTGTGATAGAAAACGTACCAGTTATCTTTGATTTTTATGATGCTGCCGTGGTTGTTGCCGCCTTCGTTTGAAACGAGCACGCCGCCATAAATAAAACCCTGCCGTGGATTTTTTGAAGTAGCATAGCACAGTTCTCTCATTGATTCGCATGAATAGATGAAATAATATGTGTCGCCGATTTTTCTTATTGAAGAAGCTTCAAAAAATGAATGACCTTCAAATGTTGAGCCTTTTGCATATTCAATGCCTGGAACAACAAAAACAGGTTCGTCTTCTATTGTGAGCATGTCGCTTCCAAGAACTGTGCACATTGAACCGTGGCGGCTTTTGTCTCCTCGTCCGCAGAAACCTGTGTAAAGATATGTTTTGTTTCCTTCTGTCAAAACAGCCGGGTCAAACTGTGGTTCGTCGCCTTTGCGCTCGCCTAAGCGAGTTCCGTCTTTATAATGAACATAGCCGTAGAATTCATATTTGCCGGCAGGTGTGTCGCAGACTGCAACAGACACAACAGTTGTTTTATCAAGTGCATAATAAAGATAATATCTGCCGTCCGGGCCGACTGTAACGTCTGGCGCATAAAGGCACATTTTGCCGTCTTTGTTTAACGGGTCTGCTGTTTTTGGATAAATTACGCCTTCGTAGCGCCAGTCGCTCAAGTCGTCAACTGGTGCAGAATAGCAGATATAGTCTTCAAGACAAAAGACCCAGCCGTTAAAAATGTCGTGAGAACCGAAAATATAAATGCGGTCGTTAAAAACATGTGGTTCTCCATCTGGAATATATTCCCATGATGGAAGATACGGGTTGAATGCTTGATTTTTCATTTGAATATCCTCTTGCAAAATTTAGTTATTCCGTCTGTAATTGCCGGGTCGCCGTGGTCGCTGCCCTGAACAATCCACCAGTCGTGTTCAACTTTGTTTTCATCAAAAATTTTGTGGTACGATTCTGGAAAAGTTGTAACAACGCCGTCATCGCTTCCAACGCAAAGCATGAGAACTTTTGGCTGCATTGATTTTTCAAAATGCAGGTCTTCTTCTTTGAACTGGCCTGGGTGCATATAATTTGGCGTAAGCCCTGGAGCAGGTGCAATTGCACCGATATATGCAAACAGTTCAGGATGTTGAAAGCCGATAGCCAAAGATTCTCTTCCGCCCATTGAAAAACCTGTAATTGCAGTGTTTTCTCTGCCTGTTTTTACAGAATAATTGTTTTCAAGCCATATCATCAAGTCTTTGGTCAAGTCATTTACAAAATTGTCATAAGCTTCCCAGTCTTGTGGATCATCAAGTGCCGTGCACTGCTGTTTTGTTTTGCTTGAATAAATAAATGGAAAAACAACAATCATTTCTTCTGCTTCACCGTTTTTGATGAGATTTGTGATTGTTTTTGCATTTCCGTCTTCTAGCGAACCTGTTAAAGTTGTTTCATCTTGAAAATAACCGTGAAGAACATAAAGCACCGGATATTTTTTTTCTTTGGAATAATTTTCTGGCAAAAGAACAATTACATTTTTGTCCTTTTCGCATACAGAAGAATAATAATGTGTGCTTATAAGTTCTGCACTGTTTTGTAATTTCTGCATAAATCCTCTTGTAAATTTGAATCAGTTTCTTAACTGAGCATATGAAAAGTATAAAGTGAAAAAGCTGTTAACTGTATAATCAAAAACGACATAAGTGATAAATTCTATGTTCAAATAAGACTTTTTGATGTATTTTATCAATATGAATTTGCCGGAAAATAAATGCGGAACAGAAATTGAAAAAAAACAGATTTTTTCTCTTGGCAGAACTTTAAATAGTGTTGTAGATTTTGGTTTTAGTTTTGCTGTTTTTTTTGTGTCAATTTCTAAAAAAGGGCGTTTCATGACGCCAGACTGGCCGCCTGTTCAAAACCCTGAATTTAAAACAATGACAATAAATTCTGTGTTTCACAGTCATGTGCATTTTGAGTTTATTTATGTTAAAAGCGGCATTTTTACCCAGCACCTTGAAGACAGCATTATTACGCTAAAAGCCGGCGAGTCAATTCTTTTAAACAGCAATATACGTCATTACGAAGGCGATGAAACTGAATGTGAATGCATTTATATGAATTTTTTGCCTGAATTTCTGCACATGCTTTTTTTTGAAAATGCACTTAATTTAAAACAGCATGAATGCAAATCTATCGTTCAGTTTTGCTTTTCAGATAATGCAGACAGCAATTTTGAAAGAGCTGCAATGCAGTTTTCTTTGCAGAAAGATTCAGTTTTGAGCATGAATGAACTTTTTGAAAAAATCTTTATGCTTTTAAAAACTGAAAAAACCGGCTTTGTTTTTTATCTTCAGGCTTTTCTGCTTGAATTTTTTGAGCAGCTTGAAACTACGAGCAGAATTACGATTGTACAGACTTCGTCTGATAATGCTTCAATGCTGTTTGCCGACATAAAGAAAATTCTTTTTGAAAAAAACGGCCGCATTTCAAGAAATGAACTTGCAAAGATTCTGCACTATAATCCGGATTATATCGGCCGCATTGTGCATAAAGAAACCGGCATGAGTTTTTCTGAATACAGCCAGTCTATCTGGCTTGAAAAAGCAAAACATCTGCTTGCTTCAACAGATTTGAGCATACGCGAAATTATTTTTCAGCTTGGTTATAATTCAGAAAATATGTTTTATCGTGTGTTTCAGAAAAAAGTCGGCAAAACACCAAAAGATTTTAGAAAAGAAAAACTTAAAAATAATTAGGACTGGCATTAAAAATGCAAAGTTTGTTGCTAAAGGTGCGGTTTTCTTCTATTATTTATGCATGAGCATTTTAATAAAAGATACAACAAGAGAAGAACGCGAAGAAATTGTGCGTGCTGCTTTAGAAGACATGGAATGTGCCAGCTGCGATTTTGAATCAACCGGCATTGATTATCAGCTTTATATTGACGGAAAAAAAGAACTGAAAGAATTGAATAGCGAAGCACGCTGCGGCTTTGTTGTTGCGCATCCGGACGAAAACGAATCAAAATCGTGCCTTGCTTAAAAGTGCATGTTCTGTCTGTTTGTGCAAATTGTGTATCTTTCGTTTTTTAATTCAAAGTGAAAAGGGGAGTGTATGAGACGACCGATATTAAGCGGCGGTTTCTTTTTAAGCCTTATATTAAATCTGTTTTTTAATCTTGAATGGGTTGCTCTGTCATTCATTTTGTTTTTGCTGCACAAATTTTTGAATCTGCCGCTGTGGCCTTCTCTGGTGGCTCTTGGAATCTGGTTTGGCGGTGTGCTTATTGTAACATTAATTTTAAGCATTCTTTCTGCATTCGCCAAAGATGCACCAAGTGTAAACGATGTAAAGAATAAAAACCCTTATTCAAAAGGTTCTGCTGCAAGAGAAGCTTCAAAAGCTGCAGACGAGATAAAACCCGCACTTGAACAGCAGAATAAAAAAACAGCTGAATCTTCTGTTCCTCAGTTTAAATCAGAATTAGCCCGCTCAATAATGCAGCCTCCGACATTTTCTCAGCCGGACACAAAAGATTAAGGAATAAAATAAGCAGCTTTCTCTAAGTATAATTGTTAAAGATGTCCATTTTAAAATATAAAATCTCATCACTTACACTTGTAATTATTGCATAAAAATGCAATAATCTGCATAAACTTGCATAAGTTTGAAAAAAGGCGTTGTTAAAAACAATTTATTTTTATGTAAATCAGCAAAGCTTTTTATTGAAGCCTCTAAAAACTTCATTTTTTTAGAGATACACTTATATAAGTTCTTTATATATTTGGAGGCATTATAATATCAAAATTGCGTGGCGCATTTACAGCTTTGGTAACCCCGATGTTTAACGATGGTTCCATTGACTTTGAAGGCTGGCGCAGATTGGTTAAGCTCCAGCTTGAAGGTGGCATTTCAGGTCTTCTTGCTCTTGGAACAACAGGAGAAACTCCGACTTTGGATGAGAACGAAGAAGAAGTAAAGCTCATCGAAATTATTATGTCTGAAACACGTGAGTACACACAGAAAACTGGCCGCAAAGTTCCTGTTATTATTGGCGCTGGTTCAAACTGCACAAAAGATGCAGTATTTTATGTTGAGCGTGCAAAAAAAATGGGTGCAGACTATGCTCTGGTTGTAACACCTTATTATAATAAACCATCTGATGAAGGAATTTTCCGACACTTTGAAGCTGTTTCAAAAGTTGGCATTCCTATTATTGTTTATAACATTGCAGGAAGAACTGGAAAAAATATTTCTACAGATCTTTTGTGCCGCATTGCTGATTTGCCAAATATTGTTGGTGTAAAAGAAGCTTCCGGCAACATCAATCAGATGATGGATGTAATTGCAAGAATAAGCCACAAAAAACCAGATTTTTCAGTTTTGTGTGGAGATGATTCTTTGACATTGCCAATTGTTGCAGCTGGTGCAGACGGTGTTTTCTCTGTCGTTTCAAATTTGACACCAGAGCTTGTTACGAAAATGACTCTGGCTGCTCTTGAAGGCGACATGGAAACTGCAAGAGAGATTCATTACAGATTGCTGCCTATTTTTAAGGCTGCTTTTGTTGATGGTAACCCGACATCAATTAAATATGCAATGAATCTTAGAAAACTTCCTGCTGGTGGCGTAAGACTTCCATTAGTTGAAGTTAATGACAATGCTAAAAAAATTATTGAAACTGCACTAAAAGAGTGTAATTTATAAAAATGCTGGCTCTAAAATTTTAGTTTTTAGAGCTGGCTTTGAAAATTTATTGCTGAAAATCTGAATTTGCAGAAAAGCAGATGCAGTATGTTTCAGTAAATCTTTTAAGTAAATATTAAAAGATAAAATAAGTAACTAAATAAATGTCATGCTGAACTTGTTTCAGCATCTGATTGAGAGATCCCGAAACAAGTTCGGGATGACGGGAAAGAGGTAATATTATGGCTGGAAAAATTAAAGTTGGTGTTTTAGGCGCTACAGGTATGGTTGGACAGCGCTATATCAAATTGTTGGAAAATCATCCATGGTTTGAAGTAACATACGTTGCTGCAAGTCCACGTTCTGCAGGTCAGTTATATAAAGATGCAGTTGCAAACCGCTGGCTCATTGGTGAAAACATTCCAGAAGGCGTTGCTAACTTAATGGTAGAAGATGCAAACCTTGCAGAAAAAGCAATTGGTAAATGTCAGTTTGTATTCTCTGCTTTGGAACTTCCTAAAAAAGATGACATCAAAAAATTGGAAGCTGCTTATGCTGCAGAAGGAATTCCAGTTGTTTCAAATGCAAGTGCTAACCGCTGGACAGAAGATGTTCCAATGCTCGTTCCAGAAATCAACTTCTCACACTTGGACGTAATTAAAGATCAGAAAAAACATAACGGTTGGGATAAAGGCTTTATTGCTGTAAAACCAAACTGTTCATTACAGACATATATGATGCCAATCCACGCTTTAATTCAGGCTGGTTATCCAATCAAGAGAATGGTAGTTACAACTTTACAGGCAACTTCAGGTGCAGGTTATCCAGGAGTTCCATCATTCGATATGATTGATAACATCGTTCCATTTATTGGTGGTGAAGAAGAAAAAACTGAAAAAGAATGTCTTAAGATTCTTGGTTCTGTAAAAGATGGAAAGATTGTAAACTCAGAATATCCAATCGTTTCTTCAACATGTACACGTGTACCAGTTGTTGATGGACATACAGCATGTGTTTCTTTGGAATTTGCAGATAAAAAACCAAGCATGGAAGAAATTGAAAAAATCTGGACAAGTTATACATCACTTCCACAGGAATTGAAATTGCCTTCTGCTCCAGAACATCCAATCGTTGTTCGCCACGAGGACAACCGCCCGCAGCCACGCCGTGACCGTGAAACAGAAAAAGGTATGGCATGTGTAATCGGACGTCTTCGCCCATGTAACGTATTCGACATTAAGTTTGTAGCATTAAGCCACAACACAAAACGTGGTGCTGCACTTGGTGGTATTTTGAATGCAGAATTACTCAAAGCAAAAGGTTTCTTTGATAATCTGTAATTTTTTTAACTGTTTCAGGCTTGTTTTGAAACAGTTAAAAGTTTATAAAACTGTGCATTGATTTGTATTTTGCAGTCAATGTGCAGAATTGTGCTGCTAAAAAGTCTGCATGGCACAGCCGGTCTTAAGCTGTTTTAGACTGGCTGTATAATAAAAAGTATTGTAAAGAAAATGAAAAAGTGCTGTTGTATGAATATTAAATTTAAAAGAGGAAAAACTGCTTCTGTGGTTTTTCCTCTTTTTTTATTTGTAAACGGCAGAAAAGATTTGCATTTAAATTTTACAATTTAAAAGTTATTTTTTTTAGTTTTTTGTCGATAATGCGGTGCCTAAATTTTAGACTTTTGCCGATAATAAATTGATAAAAAAGTTTTAAAAAGTATTTTTACGTTCAGGGCAAAATATTATCAAGGTATCTTAAAAAATCTCAAGGATGAGTTTTTGTGTGCCGCAAAAGCTGATAATTATTTTGTTATTCGGGGAGAAGAATTTTGACGGAAACGAAAAAGAAAAAAGTTAAAAAGATAGTCATAAGCATCTGTATTGTTGTGCTTATTCTGTTGTGTCTTGTTATTCGTTCTTGTACAAAAAAACAGGCAGAGCGCATGGAAGCACAGAGGCTTGCGCTTGAAGAAGAAGCACGGCGTAAAGCTGAACTTGAAGAAATGCTCCGGCAGTTAGCTTTACTGAATTCTCAACCCAAATTATATAATCTTGTTGTATCAGATATAAAAGGTGGAACAATTACACTGGCACTTGTTAAGGCTTGTGCAGGACAGGAAATTTCGCTTGAAGTTGTTGCAGATGAAGGAAAAGTGCTTGTAAAAAACAGCCTGCGCTTTGCTGCTGACGGAAAAAGTAAAATTATTACTGGTTCAAAATTTATAATGCCTGCATCTGATGTTGTAATTTCTGCTGAATTTGAAAATTCCCTGGATGGAATTTATATAGATCCTAGAAGCCGCATTCATGGAAGCGTAAGTCTTTATAAAGATGACGATTCGTGTGTTCACATAAATTTAAAGCCGCATAACGGCTATGCCGTGCTTGATGTTCTTGTGTCTGATGAATCTTGTGATGGCAGCGAAAAAGCTTTTAGTTTTATCAAAGAAAAAGACAAAGATGCAAATATTCTTGTTACATGGCAGCCTTTGGAATATGCAGTTGACTATGATTTGAACGGCGGTTCTTTTGCAGAAGATGCTTCGCCGATTGCAAGCTATTTTACAAGCGAAGAAAGTTATTATCTTGAAACGCCGGAACGAGAAGGGTACAGTTTTGCTTGCTGGCAGAATGACAAAAAACAGAAGATTTTGTCTATTGCACCGAATACTTATGGCGATGTTTCGCTTAAAGCTTTGTGGATTCCATTAAAATATGAGCTTTCATTTTTCAAAGATGATGAAACCTGCCAGAAAAAATCTTATACTATTGAGGATTTTGTAAAATTTGACGTGCCTTCTAAAAAAGGTTTTGTTTTTGAAGGCTGGTATGAACTTGGCGAAGATGAAAAGCAGAATGTGGCTGTTGATTGTCTTGAAAAAGGTTCAACCGGAGACCGCATATATTATGCACAGTGGAAGCCTGTTGTATATAGCGTAAAATTCAATTGTACGGGCGGAAATCTTGTTGATGAAGATGCTGCAATAAAAGAATTTGTAATATCTGATTCTGCTTATGGTTTGCCTGTTGCTCAGCGAAATGGTTATCGTTTTGCCGGATGGCGCGAAGCAGCCGGTTTAAATCAAATATTCAGTGAAATTCCTGCAAATACAGCCAGAAATTTGAAATTCAATGCACAATGGATTCCTGAAAATTATTCTGTAAGCTTTTTTGATAAAGACGGTACAAAACTTTTTGATTCTTCATCTTATACAATAGAAGACAATTTAACATTGCCTGTGCCAAAAAAAGCCGGCTGGGTTTTTGATGGTTGGCTTGAAGATAAAGACGGTTCAAATAATGGGCTTACATCTATAAAAGCCGGTACATTTGGCAATAAAACTCTTTATGCTCATTTTAGACCAGAAGATCATAAAATTTTTATGCATCTTTATGGCTCTGGTGCAAACGAAACTGTAAAAACTTCGCTGTATAACCGTGAAATGCCTACATTTACGATTGAAAATCCAAGACGTGACGGCTGGCAATTTATGGGCTGGTATGCTGATGCAAACCGAACACGTAAAATTTCCGGCACAATATCAAAAGGTTCAACTGGAAATAAAGATTTTTATGCACTTTGGAAGTGTACTGTAACTTTTGATACTCTTGGTGGCAAAGATTGTGCAAGCCGCACCGTAACCAGCTCGGCACCGGTTGTCGGCAAATTGCCTGAAACACAACGTGACTGTTATACTTTTGACGGCTGGTACCTTGATAAAGGCTATAAGAAGCGTCTTTCTGAAAATACACAGATTACAAAAGATACTACTGCATATGCACATTGGATTCCTGTGCCTTATTCAATTGTTTACAGAACAAATGGTGGTGTGCTTCCAGAAGTTTATGTAAGCGAATATACAGTTGAAACCCCGCAGACGGCGCTGCCTGTTCCAAAAAAAGAAGGATATGGTTTTGCAGGCTGGTATGCTGATTCATCTTTTAAAACACCTGTTGAAGTTGCAGCGCGGGCACAGGCAGCTGAATCCAGAAAGCTTTTTGAGCGTATGCTTAAACGGAAAAAAGGTGCTGTTTCAATTTCTGCAACAGATAAAACAAGTGCAGACTCTGTTGTCAATAAAAAGCAGCCTCTTGATTCGGCACTTTCAACTTTAGATGTAATTTATGAACGTCAGGATGAACTTCCTGTTGATATTACTCCGTCAAATGACCTGACTCTTTATGCAAAGTGGTTTAAATTTGATGCAAAGGTTGTTCCGGCAGGCAAATATATTCGTTCTGCAAATGCTCCTAGAATTGAAGACATTCCATATGATCTTGAAGTAAGTACATCGGAAATTTCCCGCAGTACATATTTTGCTGTAATGGATATTGACCCGAGTGATAATGCACGCAGTACATATTCAAATGAAGAAGAAAAAATGGCAAACCCTGTGCAGAATGTAAGCTGGTTTGATGCAATTGTTTTCTGCAATAAATTGAGCATTATGAACGGTTTTACACCTGCTTATAAAATTAAGGGAAGTACAAATCCTGATGACTGGGGTCCTGTTCCAATTAATAATGATGAAGAATGGGTTGCTGTTGAGTGGAACCGCAATTCTGACGGCTACAGATTGCCGACGGAAAAAGAATGGATGTGGTGTGCAATGGGCGGTCCTGTTATTGAGAGAGACCTTAACAAAGACGGTGTAAACGTTGTCGGTTATGCTAAGAAATTTGCCGGACATAACACATTTGATGAAAAAGCTTCAAAAGAAGTTAAAAACTATGTCTGGTATACATCAAATTCAAAGGCAAAAACACATGTTTCTGGCACGACACAGCCTAATGAAGTTGGACTTCAGGATATGAGTGGAAATGTCTGGGAATGGTGCTGGGATCCGTTTGAATTTCACGAAGACGATAATCTTAGTGCAGACGAAAAAGCATCGATTAATACCGGAATTAATTACCGTTCAATCTGTGGCGGAAGCTGGTACAGCTTTGCTTCGTTGTGTACTGTTTCTTCAAGGCTTTCGCTTAATATTTACGGAAGAAACGGTTTGACCGGTTTCCGTGTTGTGCGGACAATTAAAAAATTATAAATACAGATGAAAAATAAAAAGGCGGCAATTTCACATTGTGTGGAACTGCCGCCTTTTTTGTTAGAAGCTTAGCTGTTTAGATTATTCCATTTATTAACTGATAAGCCAGAGAACCTGCTTTTGGAATTGGCGGCAGATTGTCTTTGCTGAACCATTTTGCATCGTCAATTTCGCTTTCCTGCAGTATGAGTTCGCCGCTTTTCCAGTCTGCACGGAGCCCAATCATGAGCTGGTCTGGATATGGCCACGCCTGACTTGCGCAATAGCGGATATTTTCAATTTCAATGCCTGTTTCTTCTTTTACTTCGCGTTTTGCGCATTCTTCAATTGTTTCGCCGTGTTCCATAAAACCGGCAAGGCATGTATATAAATCTGTGTTTCTTGTTGCGTGGCGTGCAAGCAGAAATTTGTCGCCTTTTGAAACAAGAATAATTATTGCAGGCGAAATTCGTGGAAAAACAACATTGCCGCATAATGAGCATGTTCTTGCAGTTTCATATTTGTCGTCCTGCATTGGTCCGCCGCAGCAACCGCAGAACCTTGCAGTTTTGCGCCATTTGAGCAGCGCAAGTGCACGGGCTGCAACAGCAGAATATGAAGCATTTATGGCAAAAAGTTCCCTTAGTTTTACCCATCTGTGTCCGGCAGGTGTTGGGGCACCTTCTTCGAGAAGTGCTGCTGTATAGTATTTATCTGTTTCTGTAAACCAATCTTTTGCATGATGCTGCTCAAAACAGCGTTGCAAAACCTTTTGCTCGGGCAGCTCAATAGAAGATTCTGCCTTTACAAGTAATTCACTGTCTTTAAATATAAGGCACATTGTGCAATGTGCTTCTGTTTTTGCTGTAATCATCGGCATAGATTTAGGATAGCACGGTTTAATAGAATGTCAAATTTTTTTGTGATTTCATTTTACTGTGATTTTGCAAAGCAAAAAAAATGGAGTTTTTAAATAATTTAAATGCGCATATGCAAAAGGAATTTCTAAAGCATAAAAATTGTCTTGCATACACGCATTTTTCAAATATTTTTGTTATTTGAGATATTTCAAAGTTAGCACTAAAAATAGAATTTTTAGTGTCTGCCTTTAATTGTTTTCCTTTGAAGGCATTTCAGTTTCGCTGCTGAAAGATTTCTTTAACGAAAGAAACATTCCAATAGCAATAAATACTGAAATAATATCTGCAATCGGCTGTGAATAAATGATGCCGTCCAATCCGATGATTTTGTTCATTATAATTAAGGTTGGCAAAAATACAAAACCCTGACGGCTGATAGAAAGAACCATTGACGGAATGCTTTTTCCCATTGCCTGGAAAGAATTGCTTAGAACAAAAAGTATTCCGATTACAGGCATTGAAATTTGAAGTGCGCGAACCATCTGGATTCCATATGCAACTGTTTCTTTGTTGTCAATGAACAGTTTGACGATAGGTTCTGTAAGATAAAGATATAAAACTGTAATGGCAGAACCGATGCACAGATTGGCAATTGCAGAAAATTTGATGACAGATGTCATGCGCTTGAAGTTTTTGGCGCCGTAGTTGTAGCCGATAAGCGGCAGAACGCCGATTGCGAGTCCAAGCTGCATGAAAACAACAAACATATTAGCTTTCATTGCAATTCCCATTGATGCAATTGGAATGTCGCCATAACCTGCAAGAAATTTATTCATAAAAATGTTTGAAAGACTCATCAGAATGTTATTCAAAGATGCTGGTGTGCCAATTGCAAATACATTTGAAAAAATCCCTTGATCCATGCGGAATTGCGAAGGTGAAAGTGAAAGCACCGTGCGTTTGCTTGAAAGAATATAAACAAGATAAAAAATACATGTACAGATGTTTCCGATTATTGTTGCAATTGCGGCGCCTGTAACGCCCATTCCCATTTGCAGAATCATAATCGGGTCAAGAATCATGTTTACAACCATTCCGAGCATTTGACCGAACATAGAAGTTTTTGCTGAACCTTCGCCGCGTACAATGTTTGCAAAAGCACAGCCAAGAACAACAAAAGGTGCACCAAAAGAAATCCATTTTAAATAATCTGCGGCATAATCAATTGTGTTTACACTGGCACCGCATGCAAGCAGAATTGGTTTGTTAAAGATGACAAAAATTGCACCAATTAAAAGACCAGAAAAAATGCCTGCATAGCAGCAGAATGAAGAAATGCTTTTTGCCCTGTCAAATTTCTTTTCGCCAAGCGAACGCGATATGTAAGCGCTGCCACCAACACCAAAAATATTGCCTGCTGCCATAAGAAACAGAAAAACTGGAATTGCAATGCTTACTGCTGCAACCTGGTTTGGGTCTCCTGTGCGGGCAATAAAATAGGTGTCAACCATGTTGTAAAGTACGTTTACAAGCATTGTCAGCATTGTTGGCAGCGCAAGTTTTGCAACTGCTTTTGGAACAGGTGCGCTTTCAAAAATTTCTGAATTTTTAAACATTAGTTTAACTCCGGTGAACAATGAGAATAAAAGGTGTTTTTCCTATAAAAGTTTGAGCAGTAACTAGATTTTGAACTGCATTTTTTAGAAAGACACAAAGTTGTTTTATGCATCTAAAAAAATCAGTTTTTTTAAGATGCCGCAGCTTTGTTACGTTGTGTTTCATGCTGTTAAAATTCAACGGCATGAAGCATTGCGTTTTCAAAGTTGCTCTAAAAATTAAAGAATTAATCTGTCTTTATGGTATTAAAAATAAAAATAAATATCAATAAAGAAAGCTCACTAAAACGCATAAAACCGCAGAAATTGCAAAAAAATAACAAAACTTTCAAACAAATATATTAAACCACTGTGACAAAATAAACAGATTATGTTATACTTCGCCATCATGAAAAGAGCGGAACATTCAGCATTTTTTATGCAAGGCCTGCGCCATGGCATTCCAATTTGTCTGGGTTATTTATCAGTATCATTTGCTTTTGGCATTTATACAATTAACCAGGGTTTTGCTGTGTGGCAGACTGTCCTTATTTCAATGGTAAATGTTACTTCAGCTGGTCAGCTTGCCGGTGTTCCGATTATTGCGCAGGGACTTCCGTTTGTTGAGATGGCTCTTTCTCAATTTGTTATTAATCTGCGTTATTCATTAATGTCTGTTTCTCTTTCTCAAAAGCTTGATTCGAATGTTTCTGTTTTAGACCGTTTTATTATTGCGTTTGTAAATACAGATGAAGTTTTTGCTGTTGCTTCAAGCCAGAAAAATCAAGTGAGCCGATGGTATATGTTCGGTTTGATTTTAATGCCATATTTTGGCTGGGCTTTGGGCACTGCACTTGGTGCGCTTGCGGGCAACATTCTGCCGGAGATTATTTCAAATGCACTTGGAATTGCAATTTATGGAATGTTCATTGCAATTATCATTCCGCCGGCAAAAAAAAGCCGGTCTGTTGCGTTTGTTGTGCTTGTGTCTTCTCTGATGAGCGTGCTTTTTAAGTTTGCACCTTTATTCAGTAATATTTCCGGTGGTTTTGCAATAATAATTTGTGCTGTTTCTTCAAGTGCAATTTTTGCATTGATTGCTCCATTAAAAGACGAAGAAGAGGCAAAAAATGAGTGACACTTTGCTTTTTTTGAAATATGTTGCCGTTATGGCGTCTGTTACTTATGCGGTGCGTGCAGTTCCGTTAGTGCTGTGCAAAAATAAAATTCAGAATGCATTTATAAAATCGTTTTTGTATTATGTGCCTTATGCTGTTCTTGGTGCAATGACATTTCCTTCGATTTTTTATGCAACTTCAAGTGTCATTACGGCAGCTGCCGGCTGTATTACGGCTCTGGTTCTTGCGTGGTTCGAAAAAGGACTTTTAACTGTTGCGGCATGTGCTTCTTTTGCGGTTTTATGTGCAGAGCTTGTAATGCGCTTTTTGTAAAAGATTTTTTAAGCCTTTTTAGGCTTTTAAGATAAAATGAAAACACCGGTTATTTTTCAAAAAATTCCGGCAGGTGTTAATATAGAGGAGTTATTTCATGGGCGGATTATTTGGTGTTGTTTCAAAACAAAGTTGCGCGCTGGATTTGTTTTTTGGAATTGATTATCATTCTCATCTTGGTACTCGACGTGGCGGTATGACAACTTGTGATAACGGCGCATTTCAACGGGCCATTCACAATATTGAAAATTCTCCGTTTCGTACAAAGTTTGAAAAAGACGTTGATGAAATGACTGGAAATATGGGTATCGGCTGTATTTCTGACAATGAACCGCAGCCGCTCCTTGTTCATTCTCATTTGGGAAGTTACGCAATTGCAACTGTTGGTCTTATTGCAAATATGAATGAACTTGTAAAGAAAACTCTTGAAGCAGGTGCAACGCACTTTCTTGAAATGAGCGGTGGAAGCATTAATGCAACAGAACTTGTTGCTTCTCTTATAAATCAAAAATCTTCAATAGAAGAGGGCATTCGCTTTGTTCAAGACGTTATTGAAGGTTCAATGACAATTATTTTGATGACCACACAGGGAATTTATGCTGCACGCGATAAACTTGGACTCCTGCCTTAAAAAAAAAAAAAAAAGCAGGATGCATGGTGCATTGCTTCTGAAAGCTTTTCTTATGTAAATCTTGGCTATGAAGATGCAAAAGAATTGGGACCTGCGGAAATTGTTTTTATAAGCATGGCAAATGGAATCGAAGTAAAACAGCCTGCAAAAGACAAAATGAAAATCTGTACATTCCTGTGGATTTATTACGGTTATCCAACTGCAACATACGAAGGTGTCAACGTTGAAAAGATGCGCTACCGCTGCGGCGAAATGCTTGCAAAACGTGATGAATCGCGGCAGGAAGTAAAACCTGATATTGTTGCAGGTGTGCCGGATTCTGGAATTGCTCATGCAATCGGCTATGCAAATGCGTCCGGCGTTCCGTTTGCACGTCCGTTTATCAAATATACTCCGACATGGCCGCGTTCTTTTATGCCGCAGAACCAGGCGCAGCGCAATTTAATTGCGCGCATGAAGCTTATTCCTGTTCATCAGCTTATAAAAGGCAAAAAGCTTCTGTTAATTGATGATTCAATTGTCCGCGGCACACAGCTGCGTGAAACGACAGATTTTCTTTATCAGAGCGGTGCACAGGAAGTGCATGTTCGCCCGGCATGTCCGCCGCTTTTGTTCGGCTGCAAATATCTGAACTTTTCACGTTCAAATTCAGAACTCGACCTTATTACACGCCGCATCATCAAAATGCGCGAAGGCGACAATGTTTCACCGGAAGTTCTTGCAACTTATGCTGATCCTGACAGCCAGAACTATAAAGAAATGCTTGAAGCTATCCGCCAGCAGCTGCATTTTACAACACTTGCATTTCATCGTCTTGATGATATGCTTGAATCTGTTGGAATTGACCAGTGCAAGCTTTGTACATACTGTTGGAACGGAAAAGAGTAAAACTTTTTAAGCGCAGCTTAAAATCAAAATGCACCTTTGAAATTGAGCAGAAGACATTTTCCTGTAGATGAAAACTCATTTATTGAATATTCAGGAGAAACATATTATGCAATTAATTCTGTTTTAGCTCAGGCAATTTCTGCTGAAGATAAAATCAAAGTTGTTCTTATTCAGACTAAAGGTGGTGATGATGCAGAATCAAAAAATGCATTACATTTAAGATATGGATATTGATGACATCTTTGCAATGATGATTTATGACAATGCAGCAAAAATTACTCATCCAGAACAACTTGATGATTTAAGGAATATTCTTGAAGACAACTTCATGGAAAACTGCTACCTTTTCAACGAAGCAGATCCCCTTGAGTATGCTGTAAAAAATACTGTATATGACGAAGCTGTAAGTGACGATTTTGATGAAAGTATAATCCGTAGGGCTCTGGAACTTGGCTACTACCCCATGTCCATGAAGAAAAGAGTTACAAAGATTGCAGAACTCAAGGAAAATGACTTTGAAAATCTAAGGAACAAAGGCAAGAAGAAGGAACAGAAGTTTTTCCGGAACTTCATGACCATAAAATACCACGCAAACAAGCTGATAATTCCTTTTGACAAACTTCATGTATCCAAAAAACTCAAGGCTTGGCTTAATGGAAAATTCGCAGATTACACCCTCACCTTTAACAAAGCCTATGACCAATGCATGGAAGAACTTTTAAAGGCCTATCCAGAAACCTGGCTAACAGATGATCTTTTGAAAAGTTTCAAGGCAATTCATGAAACCCCTGATGAAAAAGTAAGCATTGACTCTGTGGAACTCTGGCATGACGGAAAACTTGTAGCTGGTGAAATCGGATTCACGACAAGAAACGCCTATGCCAGTTTAAGCGGTTTTCATAATGCAGATGATGTCGGGACAGTACTAATGTGCATCCTTGGTTTATTCCTTAAAAACAATGGATATGCTTACTGGGATCTTGGAATGGAACTTGAATACAAGTACAGGTTTGGTGCCATTTCTTGCACCAGGGATGAACAGGAAAAACACTATGAAACATTGGGTACGGAAAAACTTTCTTTTCCTAAGGAAGAAATCAAACTTTCAGACTTCCTTAAGTTCCTATAAAAAAAGAGCCTTGAAATGAAGTGCACCCCTGAAGTTGGACAAATAAAGTTCAATTTCAGAAGGTGCATTTTTTTTGACATTCACAATAAAAAATTGCAGTTTTAGTAAAATTAAAAAACTTTACAAATTACTTTCCTGGTCTTGTGTTAACGAGTACCAGTCAATTTTGCGTGTTAATGTCATTAGAAGCACAACCACAACAAAAAGTCCGATGCTTCCAATTAACAGTGCATAATCTTCTGCCTGCAGCGTGCCAAACAGAAAAACATAAGAAACAAGCTGAATCCCTGACAAAATCAAAGCCCATTTGAAATTTTTGAAAACACCGGAAGTATAGAAAAGAGTAGAAAGGCAGACTGCTCCGGCAGAAATAAAATAACTTGTCCAGAAACTCAAATGCTCAGAAATAGAAAGCAGCAGCAGGTAAAACAAAATGTCTGCAATGCCAATCAGACAATATTGAATCGGATGAACCTTTATTTTTACAAAAAGTTCGCAGAGAAAAAGCGAAATGAATGGAACAAGCAGAAAAAGAATTCCATATTTTACGCTTCGTGTCGTTTTTTGATAATTGTCAACAGGCAGAATTAATTCTGTGCGCACAGACTGCTGTTTGCTCCACGAATCATTATGAAATTCTAATGTGCTGCTTTCATTTTTCCATGCATGAGAAAAAGCAGTTGAAAGACCTGGAATTTTCCATGTTGCAGAAAAACCGGTGTCTTCAATTTTTCTGTCTGTCGGAAGCCATCCTCCGGAAAAACTCGGCGAGTTCCATGTTGAATTCATTGAAAATTCGTTGTTTGTTCCAATCGGTACAATGTCGATTCTTTCTGAACCTTGAATTTTAAATGAGCTTGTCAGATTGAAATTGGAATTAAAGCAATCTTCTGGCAGTGAATAAAAAATTGTTGCATTAAACGGTGAAATTTCTGAAAGTTTCAGTTCGCTCTGTTTTAAAGATGAAGTTTCCGAAAAAAATTCAGGAAGTTCTTTTAAGATTTTTGTATTTGAAATGCCAAGCATGAGAATGCATTCGTCTTTGATAAAGTTTTTTTCTTCTATAGAAAACTGCTTTAAATCAACCGGCGAAAAATCAACATTCATTTGAATGTCTGCTGTAAATGCAGGCACTTTGAAAATGCCGCGATTTAAAAAATACGGGTCAATTTTAGAATTAACTTTATAATCAATCGGTGCAGAAATTAAATACTTTTTTGTTCTTGAAATTTCTACATTTTTTGTGCCGTTTGAAACTGTTTCGCGTTTTGTTTCTTCCCAATAAGGCATGGCAATTAAAACACCTTGAACCTGCGGTTTGCCGCCGATTGGCATTGAAATTGAATCAACAGCTTCGTCTCTGTAAAAGCTTCTGTCTTGTACAAGAGATTTTATAAAACTAAGTGGAATGAGCATAAGCAGAAGCAATGCGGCAATTACAAATGGTTTGGATGCAATAAAGTCAAGTTTGTTTGTTTTCATTTTTTCTCTCCAGATATTTTATGGAACAGATACTTTAAAATAAAAGTTTTGTTCTTTCAGTTTTAAGGTTCCTCAAAAAAATGCAGTATTTATCAGCGGATTTAAAAGATTAAAATCCGCTGTACATGCATTATTTAAGAGCCGTTTATGTGCTACAGAATCAGGCCTATCAAAAAGGCAATTCCAATTATGGTAAAAATTCCGCCGAAAATTTTGAAAATTAAACCAAAACTGAATGAAAGAATTGGTATGACAATTCCAAAAACTGCAAGAATAATCTTTAATGCCAGTACAAGTGCAAAAAAGACAACCGCTATTATAAACAACGATAAAATCATAATTATGCTCCAATATTTTGAAATTTCCGCATGTTTCGTGCAGATTAAAAAATATGTACAAAACATGCGGTCTGTAAAAATTTACTGCAGGCTATTGTTTGTCGTCAATTTTATCTTTTTTAAAGTATTTGTCAAATTCTTCATCTGAACGGTCATATTCATTTGCGCTTTTCATTTCTTCTTCGTATTGCTGTTCTGATGAAGAAAATGGTCTGTCTGGAATGATAACCAGCCCGATGATGTATACAAGAAATGGAATGCCAACACCAACAACTAAAAGAATAATAAAACCAAGTCGGACTATTGTCGGATCAATTCCGAAATATTCACCAATGCCGGCACAAACACCTGCAATCATCTTATTCTGTGATTTATACAATCTCTTGTTCATAAAAACTCCTGATAAAGACACCGCGTCAGCGGCGAGCCATGGAAGGCGAGAATAAAAGTTTGTGAAATGCAACGCATTGAACAAACTTTAGTTAAGGAAATTACAAGGAAGTAATTTCCTTAACGTTCCTGATAAAGGCACCGCGTCAGCAGCGAAAATGCAGCAAACTGCGGCGAAAATGTTTTTCAGCCTTCTTAATTAAATGAAACAGTAACACTGCCCATTCCGCAGTTAATCAAAAAGTGGTTTTCTTTTCGTGCCGTGCAGCTTGAATTAATGCCGCTTTTTTTCTCCTGTCCGAATTTAATTTCGCCAAGACCGACTTGTGCATCATACGAATAATCTTCCGCAGTTCCATTTACAGCAACTTTGATGCATCCCATTGCGCAGTCAATTTTTGAAAAGCCTGTAAATGTTCCGCTTGTTTCAATGTTGCCCATTGCACAATGAATGTCGCAAAGTCCGCCTTTGATTCCTTTGAAAACAAGATTGCCAGCACCGACATCAAGAGATGTTCTGCTTGAAGAAACCGAAACGCCTTTTGTTACAAGGGAGCCTGCACCAACTCTTATTTTAATTGAATCGAGCTGTGCATTTTCTGGAATTGTAAGCAGAATGCGCGGATGCCAGTTCTTGCGGTTTTCATGTCTGAAAAAATTAGAAAACAGATTGTTGCCTTGTCCGTCAAATAAAATTCTTGTCTGGTTGTCAATTGCAAGGGTTCCATATGGTGTCACTTCGCATCTTATGCTGCAGGGATCCATTCCTCTTGTTTCAACAGAAAAGCGCTCGCCGGAAATCATTACAACTTCTGCTGCTCCAAAAGATAAATCTAAAGCTCTTATGTCTTTGTTTTCAAAAACAAATGAGCGCCCGCTTGAAGAAGTTCTTCTGTTAAAATCGGCTTTTTCGCTGTCTTTGTCTTTGCTGCTTTGCATGTTTGCCGGAACGCAGGCAAATTTTGCTTTTATTGTTTCAGCAAGCTCTTCAGGTGTTCCAAGTTCTGCCATTACAGCTTCGTCATTGTCTGCATCTGCAAAATAATCCTGATAAAATTCCAGGGCTTCTGTCTGTTCATCAAGCGGAAGTGCCTGAATGCAAGACCGCAGTCTTGAAAGATATTCATTTCGTGTCATAAATCCTCCAGAAAAATCCGCATTTTTGCGGAATCCATGTGGTAAAAATCAAAAAGATGAAGTTAGGGCGCTGTAAAATAAATCAGCCGTTTGTATCAATTTGGCGTCTCTTCATCTTTATCAAGCGGCTGCCCCATAAGAATGTGGTCAATTTTTTGCCGGTATTTAATCCATTCTTGTCTGAATGAATCAAGTTGAAGCATGCCGTTGGATGTTATTTTATAATAACGACGATTTCTTCCAGCACATTCCTGATCATATGTTTCAAGACAACCGTCTTTTTGAAGGCGGCGCAATATAGGATACAAGGTGCTTTCTGAAATATCCATTACGTTTCGGACATCTTGTGTTATTTTATAGCCGTATGTTCCGTTGTTTTCTTGTGCAACAACAGACAACACAACGGCATCTAACATAGCAATGCCCGTATTAACAGTCATTTATGCCTCCTGTTTTTTTTGTCTAATAAAATCAATGCAATAATATTATTTCAATAATTATGTTATACAGAGTATAATATTGTTTGTCAATAAGTTTCTTTAATTTTAATGGAAAAAAATAAAAAAACTGAAAAGATGCTTATTTTTGTTTTTTTCAGACTTAAAACTGGATTCCGTTTAGAAACGGCTTAGATTTTGAAAAGATCTATTTCTGCGCCGATTTTCTGAATGTTTTCAGCAACGTTTAGTAAAATTTTATATTTATCTGTAAAACTTTAATGAATATAAAAAGCTGTTAATGTATTTGCTGACAAGGATGAAAAAAAGTTTTATACTAAACATTAGGATATCTAATATTATAATTTAAACCGTATAAAATGTTAAAGGTTGTTCTAGAACGAATGAAACTATTGAGTATAAAATTATTTGCAATTGTGAGTCGATTAAAACAGATTCTGGAAAAATTTATTATTTGAAGGTCATGATTCCTCAAATGTCTGATGTTACTGATCCTGGTGCATTACGACTTCCAGCAAAAAGAAAAATAGAAGATATCAAAAGGAGCGTACAAAAATGCTGATGAAAGATAACATTTTTTAGGCGATGCTTTTGACAAAGCTGAATATGAAAGTTTAAAAAGTTTGCTGAATCTTGAAACGCTTGAAAACCGAAATCTTTGCAGTAACGGCGAGCATGTTTCCGGTGGTGAAAAACAGCGTGTTATGCTTGCAAGATTTTTTCATGAGCTGAAACATAAAGACTGTTTTATTATTGATGAAGGATTTATTCGCGCCGACGGGTTCAATACCCCGACGCTCTGCGTCGAGGTTCGCCATTGCTGTTGACAAGGCACTTAAAGAGAAAATGCTTGAACTGACTGTTAAAGCTGTAAAAGTCAAAACAGGTGCCTGCATCAGTCGTGACGATGAAGTGTTGTCTGTTCTGACAGATTGTGAAATACGTTTGTCTTGAATGGATTCAAGGTTAAAAAATAAGCCCTGAACATAACTTAAGTTCAGGGCTTGAAAGAAAATAAATATGTGCAGATTATTTCTTTTGTTTTAAGCCTTTGTTTGTGGCGTTTGCAGTTGAAAGCATTGATGAAACAATATATTTGCAGAGTTTCTGCGTTTCTTTATCTGCAGAAGAATAACTGTTTGCAAGCGAAGATGCAAATTTAATCGGCTGGTCTGCAAGATCATTTACAGTATGAAGTCCTGCTTTGTCTGCTGCTTCAAAAATGATGTTGATAAATTGTGTCGTCTGGTCAACTGTGAAATCCTGCAGAAGTGCTTGAGTCGTTGCGTAAACGATATTGCTTGCATTAGAAACTTGTCCGATTGGAACAAATTTGCATGATTCTATTTTCCAGGTAAAAATATTGTGCTGGTCAAAGAAAGAACTTTTCTTTTCAAGATTTGCAACCGGTACATAATTATCTGTGTGGTTAAGCATCATGCCGACAACTGAAGTTTCCGGAAGAAATGTGTGAATTTTGCTGCCATAAGTTTTTAATGTGTCTTTTACAACCTTGTTGTCCAAAAAGCCCGGACCGTCAAAATTCCAGACGCTTTCAATTTTGTCTCTTGTGTCTTTAGCTGCTTTTCCGGCTGCATAAAGGGCAAGGTTTCCGCCTTTTGAATGGCCGCCAATTATCAGTTTGCCTTCGTATCGTTTTGAAATGTCTTCAAGATAAGCAGATGCTTTTTTTTGTGCAGGCACTTCTTTTTTTACTGCAAGGTTGCAGTCTTCTTTCCATCCGATGATTGTGTTGTCTGTGCCTCTGTATGCGACATAATGTCTGTTCTTTGCAAGCGAAAAAGTTATTGCGCTGAATTGCAGCTGTGTTTTTGTGTCGATGACATTTACATAGTCATGCATTTCTATTGAACCGAATCGTTTCGATTTTGCAGCCTGTTCAAGCATGTAAATGCAGTGCTGCCAGATTATCATAAAATTTTCTGTAGCATCATATCTTGATTCTGCGGCAAAATATCTGTTTGCAACTTCAGTTAATGTAAGGGCTTTTGCGCCAGACCCGATGTCAATGTCGCCGTAATCAAGGTATGTAAGCATTGCAAGAATTGCACTGTCAAGTTCATTAAACGGTGCCTGGTCAAATGTAAGGTCGCCGCGCCATGTAATATAATCAAACAAAGATGGTTCTGTGTCTTTTAAAACTGCATCTTCTGCAAAAACTGTTATTGCCATAAAAACCAAAAGTAAAACTGCAAGAATCTTTTTCATAAAACCACCGGTCATATTGTAAATATTATCTTTAGAGGCTGTCCAAGAAGTTCATTGCATAGTGTCATTCCGAATTCAGTTCGGAATCTCTAGGCTATATGTAGTGTAGATGCTGAACCGAGTTCAGCATGACAAATCTTTTTGGACAGCCCCTTTCTGCCGGACAAACTTACAAAATGATTTTAACCGGCTGAGTTATAATTTTACAGATAAATGCACATTTTGTACAATAGGGCAGAAAGCAGGCACAAATTGCGCGAATATTCCATTTTTTTTGTCAGCAGATGCATTAATTGAAAATTATTAGCTTTTCAAAGTTTTTCATAATCGTTATAGTGTCTGTATGAGAAATTTTTTACGTTGTTTTTGGGTTGTTGTTTTTGCTGCAGTTTTTCCATTATGTTTGTGTGCTGCACCAAAATCTACAGAAGAAATTAAATTAACTTCCATAAAAGATTCTTATCAAGGTTTAATTGATTCAATAGGAGTTGGTTTTGATTGCAATCAGCTGAAGCAAGATAAAACCTCATATCTGGTACAGGTTAATTTTTCAAGTTTAACTGCCAGCAGCGAGCTTCGTGCTGATTCAGTTTTGAATATAAAGCCAAGTCGTCTTGTGCCTTTTACTGCTCTTGACGGCAATTCATATGATGTGCCTTTTCAGATTAATGAAAAGCCGATAAATGATGTACTTCAAAAAGCAAAAGAAGTTCATGCAACACTGCGGATTCATCCTTTAATCTGGCATGAACATTTTCCTGCATGGTTTTTTTATGAAGATTTTGATACTTCAAAAGCATATGTAGACCAGGCTACGATGAATGCCAGAATTGAGTGGTATATTACATCGTTTGTAAATGCAGTGCGCAAATGGGAAAAATCTGGTGCACGCGGCATTAAGGTTGTTGAGTCATGGGATGTCGCTTCTGAAATTTATATTGATCCGCCTCCAGATGATCTGCCAGCATGCGGAACT
>JAKSTS010000021.1 GCA_024402455.1 Treponemataceae bacterium | reverse complement strand
AACAATCGGCGTTCCGTTTACTGCTTTCGGTTCGTTCAAATTTGCATGTGAATGTCCGTCAATAATTAAATCTATTCCAGAAACAGCTTTTGCAACTGCAACAGATGTTTCCTGACCTTCAGTTTCTTCAACTGTTCCAAGATGACCAAGCAGAATAACAATGTCTGCTTTCTTTTCATTCCGGAGGAAATCTACCATTGTTTTTGCTGCTTCAATTTCATCTGCAAATTCAAGCGATTCATCCGGCATAGATGTTGTCAGTGTGCGTCTTGTCGTAAGTCCAAATATGCCTACACGGAAACCTTTGAAATCTTTTATAATATATGATTTATCAAGATATTTTCCGTTTGAACGCGGAACGTTTGCAGAAAGCCATGCAAAATCTGCCATCTTAATCTGTTTCTCAAGCACATCAAGATCATTGTCAAATTCATGGTTTCCCAATGCTACAGCATCATATTTCATGTAGTTATAAGCTTTTATGTCCGGTTCTGCTTTGAACATGTTTGACAAAGCAGTTCCTGTGTTTATGTCGCCGGCATCAAGCAAAAGCACATTCTGGTTTTGTGCACGAATTTCTTTTACATATTGTGCACGCAAAGCAAGACCGCCTAAGTTGTCTTTTGTTTCTACAGCACCATGGTGGTCGTTTGTATGCAGAACAACCAATTCATAAATTGCATCGTCTGCTGCTTTGCTGCTTACATTCGAAGCACAGCCTGTTACAAGCAGAACGCTGGCTAATATTGCAGCAAAAGATAATAAAAACTTCTTCATTTTCCCTCCATAAGAGAATGATTAACAAACTTTGAGCTTCTGACAAATTTGCCGAACCCTCAACAATAAATTATTGTAACCCAAAATTTTAAAATGTGCATAAAAAAAGGCAAAATCCAAACAGATGTTCAGATTCTGCCTTTTTCTGCATGCCAGTGTTTAACTGGCTGTCTAAATGATTTTATGTTTCAGAAAACTATCTGCGTTTTCCTTTTGAATTTTTATTATTTTTCGTATTCTTTGCTTCTTGTGCTTTTTGAGCTTCAGCAGCTTTCTTGTATTCTGCAACATTCCGTTCATAAAGCTGCTGAAGTTTCTGAATGCGGTTATCATCAAGCGGGTGTGTTGAAAGCCATTCTGGAACAGATGATGATCCGCCCAGTTCTTTAAGCTTTTTAAGCATTGAAAGACCACCGTCAGGGTTATAGCCAGCACGTGCAGCATACAAACTGCCTAAATCATCTGCTTCATATTCATTCTTGCGCGAATATGGAAGAACAAGGCCGTATTCTGAACCAAGACCATACGCAATAGAAAAAATTGCCTGGCTTCTGTCAGATTTGAGCGAACCTTGAACAAGCGAACCAACCAAAGAAATTACTGTTTCCTGGCTCATGCGCTGTGCACCATGTCTTGCTGTTACGTGTCCAAGTTCGTGTCCAACAACATAAGCAAGTTCATCGTCAGATGCAATTGCCATAAGACCAGAATATACGGCTATTTTTCCACCTGGAACAGCAAAAGCGTTTACCTGATCATCTTCAATTACATTATATTCCCATTCTGTTCCTTCTGGAGCATCTGTTCCAACAGCTTCAATAAGACGTTTTGCAACAGTTTCAAGACGTTTGTTATATGTTGCATTTTTTGAAATTGTACTTTCTTTTAAAATTTCATTATAAGATTCTGCACCAAGCTGCTGTTCCTCTTCAAGAGACATCAAAATAAGGGCATTTTTTCCTGTGCTTTCAACTTTGCTGAACGCACAGCAAAAAAACGGCACCATCAGCAAAAACGCAAAAAACACTGCAAATCTTTTCATATAAATTCCTCCAAAAATTTTTGCCAAAATAATTACAACTAATCAATACTTTCAATAATAATGGTCATTCCTAAAAATTACAATTTACAGAGCTTTCCCTGATGCAATTCCTTTATACAACAAACCTTTTTTCTAAAAGTTATCCACAATTTATAAAAAATGTTTCTTTCTGTCCTTTATTCAGAAAGGAACTACAGATAAGCTAATTTATAAAAGATATACCTTTTATGCTAAAAAAAGCAATATAGTTTTAAAACAACTTTGAAACTGCATCATTTTAAAAATTTAAAATCCGAAAGTACCTCTAAGATGCTTTTCAGCATATAAAAAAAGCGCTGAAAAACTTATAAATGCTTTTCAACGCTTTTTCAAATTTGCATAATTTAAGCCGCTAAGCCTTGTTTGCAAGGTCTTGTATTTCTGTCTGAATAACAGTACTTGTGTTTAACAAAGACTGAACTTCATTTCTAACTTCTTCAGAAGCTTCGTTCATCTGTGTCAAAGAAGTAAGCACCTGTTTGCCACCAATGCTCTGCTCTTCTATAGAATTTTTAATAACGTCTTCCTGTTCTTTTACTTTATGTGAAAGTTCAACAACCTGATCGAATCGTTTCTGTGCTTCAATAGAAGATTCTGAAGTTTTGTCGATTTTTTCCTTAATCTGTTTCAAAACAGCAGAAATTGTCTGTGCCTGTTTTCCTGAATTTTCAGCAAGCTTTCGGATTTCGTCTGCAACAACAGCAAAACCGCGTCCTGCATTTCCAGCATGGGCAGCTTCGATTGCAGCATTCATAGCAAGAAGGTTAGTCTGTGTTGCAATCTCTTCAATAACATTACTTGTCTGAACAAGGTTCTGTGAATCTGCCGCAATCTGTTTAATATGCTCAGAAACAACGTTCAAACCTTTCTTTCCGTCATTAGATGCCAATGCAAGGTTAGAAACAGCTTCGGTGTTCTGGTCAAGAACCTGATTAATCGAAGCAATATTTGCAACCATTTCTTCGATTGAAGCAGAAGACTGTGTTACATAATTTGTCATGTCAGTTGCTTTAAATGCAAGCTTCTGAATCTGTTCCATATTTGAATTAAACTTTTCAACACTTGAATCAACAACTTCTGTAATTGCTTCTTTAACTTTTGCGTGTCTTTCTTCTGCAGCAAGTTTAACATCAAGGTCATTGTAATGACAGCAGTTCTGCGGTTTATTAACACCATTAAAAACAGCCAGAGCCATCTGGTCACAGTCTGCATAACCACAGGCACCACAGTTCAAATAGTCACTTGCCTTGCGCTTGTGCATTGATACATGAACACGACGGATTTCTTCGTGTGACGGCTGTTTTATATATCGACCATATATATCAGTTCTATCCGAATAAGTGCGGTTATAGAGGCTTTCCTGCCAGTATTTGTTCATGCTTTTTGAAAAAGCTTTTTCTGCTCCACGGGTCGTTCTGAGGAAATATTTCTTGCGGTTTTGTGTAACAGCCTCTGTACATCTCTTTTCAATGTCATATTCAAGAGAACCAGATGAGCGGTTTCTGTTTGTTGTACCAGCACCACCATTACAGCCAAATTTACAGCTCAAACAGTCAATTACTTTGTAAGTAATGTTTATGTTCTTTTTCAAGGTTTCGTCTAAGCTGTTAAAATATTCATAAACTTCTGGAACACCTTCAACTTTTCTAATTTTCAAAGGCGATTTTGGCAATTCACGTGCAACGGTTCTCATCAAGCCGCCCGGCATAGAAAAGAGAACAGCCCTTTCTGCTGTTGGCCCATCAAAATCACGTGGAGGATATTTAGACAGCTGAACACTATGCTCAATTATATATTTTTCAATTGAAAGCATTGTTACGTTATAATCACCCATACCGATTGCATCAAATTCACGGCGCTTTGCAAAACAAGGTGAAATAACTGCAATTCTATGATTGTTATATTCAGGATAATAATGCCTGATCATCTTCATTGTATGAGCCATAGGGCTGTCTAAAGGCGCAAGATATTTTTTCAAATCCGGTTTATAAATTTCTATATACGAAACAAGCGCCGGACATGGCTGAGCAAGAAAAGCTTTTGGACTGTTCTTTTTAAGGTATTCAACATAAGATTTTACGGTCAATTCTGCACCATAACTGACATCGAAAATTGCAGAAATGCCCAATGAAGCAAGCCATCCGTTAAAAGCTTTATAATTTCCATCAAAACATGTTGCAATAGCTGGTGCAACAATTGCAACTATGCGCTCTTTATTTTCAATTGCTTTAAAAAACTGTGCCGAATCATCTACACCGACACGGGCACCTGTCGGACAAGCCGAAATACATGCACCGCATCCGATACAAATTTCACTGATAACCTTTACATGATCTCCTGATGCATCATTGCAAAATTTGACCGGACAAGCTGCAATACAACGGCGACAGTTAATACATTTTGCAGGATCAACATCAATAACAGAACGCAATACATTGGTGGTCATCAAAAAACTCCTATACCTTCAATGAGGAAACTAAAAAGCACCAAACTTTTTATATTCTGGTACATAATTACATAAGGGCATCTCAAAAACTGAAATTCTCAAGATTTCCGCATTAAGCAAAACATGCAGACAATAAAAGTTCGCTTGCAAATATATTATAGACAAAACCTTTTTTTAAGGCAGATTCCGTCTTTAATCCCTGTCAACATACTCCGGCGCAACCGTCAGAAACCAAAACCTTTCGTTTAACAAACCGACATAGAACAAATAATTTTTTACAAAAAAGTAAATTTGTTCCTGTGTATCTTTAATAATAAATTCATTTTCTCTAAAAGTCAAAAAATTCTAAAAAACAAGCTAATTATTTTTAATATAAAGCTTTACATTGAAATATCGATAAATTTTTCACTTTTTATAATATGCACAGAAAGAATTTTGTTGAAATTTTACTTTAGTTTTACAATTAAAATTTGTAAACTTATCATTTTTTTACAGATAGAACAATTTGTTTTTTACACGCAAAAACAGCTCCTTAATCTTTCAAAATTATCTGCTGCGCAACCAGCTAAAGAGAGAAACAGCAAAAACTGCACGAACCGTGCTTTACTATTAAAGGAATTTTAACTAATGGAAGAGAAGCCGTTTTACATTAAATAGCCCAAATGTCGGGTTTTTATAAAAGAAATGTAAAATTCATTTTGTCATGCTGAATTTATTTCAGCATCTACGCTGCATATAGAATGTTAGATTCCGGATCAAGTTCGGAATGACATAAAATTTAATCTTTTAGGACGTCCCCGTTTATAAAAGTTCAAAATTAACCGCGCAAACAACACGACAGTCTGTTTATAAGCATTGATAAATACTGCTGAAATATTCAGAAATCAGTCCATTTATCTAAATTCGCCTTAATATCCGAATTTTCCTTCAAGAGATTCGTCGTTTTCAACCCAGTCTGAAACAGAAATGACTCTGAAATGGTCTTTATCGTCCCTTATGTAAACAGTTTCAATTCCAGCATTAATTACGGTGCGCTTGCACATTGAACAGCTTGAAGCATTTGCTATATATGAACCGTCAGAAACTTCCTGGCCAACAAGATACAAAGATGAACCTATCATTTTATCGCGGCTTGCACTTATTATGGCGTTTACTTCTGCATGAACAGAACGGCAAAGCTCATAACGTTCTCCACGCGGAATCTGCATTTTCTGCCTTATACATTCACCGATATCAGAACAATTTTTTCTACCTCTTGGCGCACCGACATAACCAGTTGAAATTACTTCATCATTTTTGACAATTACAGCACCATATCGTCGCCTGAGGCATGTACTTCTCTGTGAAACTATTTCTGCAAGATCAAGATAATAATTATGTTTGTCACGTCGTTCCATATAACCGTTCGCTTTCTTAAATTTCAGGCAATACCTTTTCCAATAAAGCAAAAAGTCGGTGCAACTCCAGCTTCATCAAGATTGCCGTCAACATCATCACTAAAAAACGAAAAACCACCTAATATTACAGATGAATCATTAAAAATTGATTTTGGTTTTCGCAAAATTAAAAGCTCTGCAGAAGAAAGCGGCGTATCCCATTTTACTTTTTCAAAAGCCTTACAAATATCATTATTTGAAACTGGGAATGAATTTCCAACTTCAATGCTCACATAAGCAACAGGAGGCATTTCTGATGTAGTAAAGGGCAGCATCAATTTAAAGATTTTATCTGCAATTTCTTCTGCATTCATAATTTAATTTTAGTAGCATAACCGCTAAAAATCAAGGTTCAGTTAAAATGTAACGAGCTTTTCAACTTAATTTGACATTCAGCGGTTAAAAGCGTTAACGGCAAGTCCATATAAAACACCATTAACCTCTATATTAATGTTCGGTATAATATCCGAATTTTCTGATTTTCTTATTGCGATATTTTACAAGAACTGAAGGATTTCTGCTCATAAGGTCGTTTAAATCTGCAATAATCTTTGCTTTTAAAGCTTCTGCCGTACTTTTTGGATCTGTATGCGCACCTTCTGCAGGTTCGGCAATAACACCGTTTATAATTTTGAAATCTAAAACATCTTTGCTTGTAATTTTCAGCATATTTGCCGCATCTTTTGCCCTGCTTGAATCTCTAAGTAAAATTGAAGCACATCCTTCAGGTGAAATGACTGAATAAATTGAATTTTCAAGCATATAGATTTTATCGCCGACTCCAATTCCTAAAGCACCGCCTGAACCGCCTTCGCCAATAATTATGCATATTACCGGTGTTTTCAGTCTTGAAAATTCACGCAAATTTACGGCAATAGCTTCACCGATTCCACGTTCTTCTGCACCAACACCTGGATATGCGCCTTGTGTATCGATAAACGTGATTACCGGCCTGTGGAATTTTTCGGCTTGCTTTGCAAGGCGCAAAGCTTTTCTGTAGCCTTCTGGATTAGCCATGCCACCGTTTCGTTCTACTGTTTCCTTTAAGTTGCGTCCTTTCTGGTTCCCGATTACAGTTACTGGAATTCCATTTATAAAACCGATTCCTCCGACCATAGCCGGATCATCGCCGTAATAGCGGTCTCCGTGAAGCTCTGTAAATTCATCAACAATCATGTTGATGTAATCTAACGCACGCGGTCTGTCAGGATGACGTGCAAGTTCAACTTTTTTCCATGTTTTTGCAGCTGCATCCTGCGTTTCTTTTATTTTTTTTGTTATGCTTTCAATTTCTGCTGAAATATCTAGCCCGACATCTTTTGCCATAGCCTGCAGATTATTCAACAATGCTTCGTTCTGTGCATCACTCATTGCTGTGCCTCCAGAGAATTTTCTAAGCTGTGCGCTTTTATCATTCTTGCAAAAAATGCTTTCTGTTCAGAACGCGGCACAATGCAGTCTACAAAACCTTTCTGCAGTTGAAATTCTGCACGCTGAAAATCATCCGGAAGTTTCTGCCGGATTGTTCCTTCTATTACGCGCGGTCCTGCAAAGCCTATCAGTGCGCCTGGTTCTGCACAAATTAAATCGCCAAGCATTGCAAAACTTGCGGTAACGCCACCTGTCGTCGGGTCGCAGAGCATAATAAACAGAGGAACACCTGCTTCATCAAGTTCTGCGGCAGCACTTGAAGTTTTAGCCATCTGCATAAGACTAAAAAGACCTTCCTGCATGCGCGCACCGCCCGAAGTTGCAAATAAAATTACGGGTGTGCGCTCTTCTGCACCTTTCAGCATTGCACGCGTAATTTTTTCTCCTACAACAGAACCCATGGAACCGCCCATAAAAGCAAAAGACATAATTCCAAGAATTGCTTTATAACCTTCAATCGTGCAGTTTCCGACAATTATTGCTTCATCCATGTCTGTCTTTGCCGCAGCAGCAGACAGTTTTTCTTCGTATCCTTCCATTTCAATTGGATTGGCACTTTTTAAATTTTTGAATAATTCAGCAAACGAATTTTCATCACACAGATATTTTATTCTTTCTTTTGCACCAAGCCTAAGATGTGCACCACAATCAGGACAAACCATTAAATTCTGCTGATAAGTTTCTTGAGGACGCACTGCTTTGCAATGCGGACATTCGATATTTTCGCTCATGATTCCTCCTATAAAAAACAACTTTATAATCTTGAAACTGTGCAATTACATGCACCTTTTCATCTAAGAACACCTGCTTTTTCAAGTTCTGCATAAAGGCTTGTACCAAAAATGCCTGTTTTGAACTGTTCAGTGTTTAAAATCTTAAGCTGCTCTTCTGCATTTGTTTTTATGCCTTCTATGCAAAGCTCTTTTAAGGCACATTCAAGCCGTTTTATTGCTCTTTCTCGTGTTTCATCGTGCACAATAAGTTTTGCAAGCATGGCATCATAAAAAGGCACAACTTTATAGCCATTGTACAAAAATGAATCAAAACGAACGCCTAAACCACCCGGCACATCAAGCTGTGTAATTTTTCCCGGTGTTTTTGCATTAATGCGTGCCTCAATAGCCCAGCCCTTCAGCTCAATTTTTTCAGGGTCAATTTCAAGGTTTTCGCCTGTGCAGACAAGAATCTGTTCTCGGATAATATCAACACCGCTTACAAATTCAGAAACAGGGTGTTCAACCTGAACACGGGCATTTACTTCCATAAAATAGAAATCGTTTTTTTCAACCAGAAATTCAATTGTGCCTGCACCGCAGTACTTTAAACTTGAAAACAGTTTTCTTGCACCATCGTACATTTTCTGCCGCATTTCTTCTGTAACGCATGGAGAAGGACTTTCTTCTATTAATTTCTGGTGATTTTTCTGAACGGTACAGTCTCTTTCTCCAAGAACGGCCGTTTTTCCTTTGCCGTCAGACAGAATCTGAAGTTCGACATGACGCGGATTTTCAAGATATTTTTCTATATATATAGTCTTGTCAGAAAAATTTTTTTCTGCTTCAACTGAAGCAATGCGGCAGTTTTCTTCAAGCTCGTCTTCTTTATAGACAATGCGCATGCCTTTGCCGCCGCCGCCAGAAGCCGCCTTTATAATTACCGGATATCCACAAGCTTGTGCAAATTTTTTTGCTTCCTTAATGTCGCTTACCGCACCGTTTGTGCCCGGCGTAACAGGAAGCCCGCTTTTCAAAGCTGTTGACCTTGCCTTGATTTTATCCCCGAGCAGTTCAATTGTTTCAGGAGACGGACCAATCCAGATAAGTCCTGCTTTTTGAACTTCGCGTGCAAATTCTGCATTTTCAGACAAAAAACCTACACCCGGATGAAGTGCTTCGCAGCCTGTTTTTACAGCGGCCGTAATCAATGCATTTCTGTTCAGATAACTCTCTCTTGAAGGAGACGGACCAATGCAAACTGCTTTATCTGCAAGTTTTACATGCATGCTTTCTGCATCTGCAACAGAATAAACAGCAACTGTTTCAATATTCATCTCGCGACATGCACGAATGATGCGCACGGCAATTTCGCCGCGGTTTGCAACAAGCATTCTTGAAATCATAATGCACGCACCAGAAATAACGGCTGGTCAAATTCTACAAGGTCGCCGTTTGAAACAAGAACTTTTTCAATAACGCAGTCAAATTCTGCTTCAAGCGAATTCATCATTTTCATTGCTTCAAGAATGCACAATGGCTGCCCTTTTTTGACTGTGCTGCCAACTTCTGCATAAGACGGCGCATCAGGTGAAGGTGAACGGTAAAAAGTTCCGACAATCGGGCTTTTTATTGAAACGGCAGATGTTTCTGGTTTTGCTTCAATTGAAACTTCTGCATCTTTTTCCACTTTATTTTCAGAAAAAGTTCTCTGCACAGTCTGAGCCTGCATTTCAGATACAGCATTATGCTGAGGGGCATCTTTTTTTTTCATATTTAATGTTGTTCCGTTTTGACAAATCTCAAAACTTGCAATAGAACTTTTATCAAAAGCAGTCATCAATTCAAGAATAAATTTTTCGTTCATTAAAGCCTCGCTTATATTCTGTCAAAAGCTGCAACATCTGCTTCATAATCAACGCCTTCAATGTCAAAACCGCTTGTTGCAAGAAAATCGTGGCGGTAACCTTCAAGATCTGTTAATTCTGCGCTGTTTTCGCTTGTTACAGACGGCATAATACGGCTTACTTCAGCCTGAATAGCCAGATCCATTTCAAAATCATCAATCCGAATGCGGTTTTCTTCATCAACTGGAACCGGTGTTTCTGCACGGTCGGCACTTATATAAAGGCGTTCTGCAAAAAGACGGTTTATCTGTTCAATGCAGCCTTCGTGTGTTCCCTTTGCTTTCATTACTTTGAACAAAACAGAAAGATAAAGCGGAATTATCGGAATGACCGCACTTGCACGTGTTACAAGCCCTTTGTTTACAGAAACATATGCATGACCACCAATTTCAGCCATTTTTGAATCAAGCACACGAGCAGTTTTTTCAAGGTGTTCTTTTGCCTTGCCGATTGTTCCGCTTCGATAAATTGCATGAGAAACTTCCGGCCCGATGTATGAATAAGCAACAGTCATGCAGCCTTTAGCTAAAACATCTTCTTTAGAAAGCTTTTCTATCCACAAAGCCCAGTCTTCGCCGCCCATAACTTTTCTTGTATTTTCAATTTCTTCTTCATTTGCAGGTTCTGCAGAAATTTCTTTAAGCGCACCTGTAAAAGGATCAATTGTCATTCCAGAAAAAACTTTGCCGGTCGGTTTAAGCACAGACTTATACATAACGCCTGTATCCGGATCAACCCGCACAGGACTTGCAAGACTGTACACAACAAGATCAAATTTCATGCTGAGTTCTTTTGCAGCATCAACAACCTGCTGTTTTACTTCATGAGAAAACGCGTCACCATCAATCGTAAATGATTTTAAATTATCTTTCTCTGCTGCTGCATCAAATGCCAGATTGTTGTACCAGCCGGGTGTTCCCCATTTTGTTGCGCTGCCGGCTTTTTCAAAAGACACACCTATTGTTGCAGCACCATAACCAAATGCAGCTGTAATGCGGCTTGCAAGACCATATCCGTTAGAACAGCCTAAAACAAGCACATTTTTTGGTGCAGAACTGCTTCCAAAAGGAACACTTTTTCCAGCTTCTGCACGTTCTTTTGATTTATTTTTTATATATGAAATCTGATCTTCTACAGCTTTTTTGCATCCTGCAGGATGCGCATTCAAGCAGATATTGCTTCTTACCATTGGTTTAACAATCATTTTTTTCTCCTTAAAAACACCGCGTTAGCAGCAAGCCATAAATGGCAAAATTACAGAAAGCCTTTCAATTTAGCATGAAGCTTTCTGCGTACTTTTACAGATTATTTATCTGCATTGCCGACAAGACACATCCATGTAGCTTCTGCTGCAACTTCTTCGCCAATATAAGCCACGCCCTGCTGTTTTATCATGTGTGCCGAAACCCTCAAATTCTGCACTTCAAGGCGGACTTTATCACCTGGCCGCACCTGATGACGGAATTTAACCTTATCAACAGTTCCCAAAAAGAAAAGCGAACCATCTTCAAATACATGCTGTGCGCTTAAACCTGCACCACCCGCCTGAGCCATTGTTTCAATCAAAATAACACCGGGTACAACCGGATATTCTGGAAAATGACCTTTAAAGAAAAACTCTTTTTCTGTAAAAGTGCGTTCAGCAACTATCTTTTCGTTATCTGCACTGATAATTCGGTCAACAAATTTGAACGGATCTCTATGCGGAATTAAAGATTCTATGTCATCTGTTAAAAATTCACTCATATTTTCCTCAATCTTCATCAAAAAGCTTTTTATGTGTTTTTTAGTTTTTGTATTTTGTAAAAATTACGACGCCGTTATGACCGCCAAAACCCAAAGAACCAGAAGCTGCACAGTTAATTTCACCTTTAACGCCTGTATTTGGAACATAATCAAGGTCACAGCCATGCTCTAAATCTGGTTCATCAAGGTTGATTGTTGGAGGAAAAAAGCCATCTTGAATTGCTTTTACACAAACAGCAGCTTCTATTGCACCGGCTGCACCAAGACAATGACCCGTCATGCTTTTTGTTGAAGAAATTTTCAGTTTATAAGCATGACTGCCAAAAGCTTTTTTAATCATTGCAGTTTCAGACGGGTCATTTATTGGTGTTGAAGTTCCATGTGCATTGTAATAATCAACAGCTTCAGGCTTAAGATCTGCGTCTTTTAGGGCTTTTGTAATTGCAAGTGCACCGCCTGAACCGTCCGGGTTCGGGCTTGTAATATGATATGCATCACTTGAAGCACCATAACCTGCAAATTCTGCATAAATTCTTGCACCTCGGGCTTTAGCGTGTTCTTCTTCTTCAAGAATCAGTACAGCCGAACCTTCGCCCATTACAAAACCTTCACGCCGCTTATCAAACGGGCGGCTTGCTTTTTCAGGTTCATCATTAAAGGAAGAAGCAAGAGTCTGAAGCACACTGAAAGCCGAAATTCCATAGCCTGTAACTGTTGATTCTGCACCGCCTGCAAGACAGACATCAATTCTGCCCGAACGAATCTGATCGAGAGCTGTGCCTAATGCATCTGTACCAGATGAACATGCCGTAGCAAGCGCCATAGACGGACCTCTTATATTAAATAACATGCTTACATTTCCCGGTGCTTCGTTAGGAATAAGCATTGGAATTGAAAGAGGCGGAACACGGTCTGGTGCTACCTGAAAATACTTTGCCATAGAAGATTCAAGCACTTCAAAACCGCCGATTCCAACTCCAAGAACAATTCCGGTTCTCTCTCCAAGTTCTCCGTCCATGTCATTTTTTGAAAGACCAGCATCTTCTAAAGCCATTGCAGAAGCTGCTGCTGCAAATCTAGTAAAACGTGCCATTTTTCTGGCATCTTTTTTATCAATCCATTTTGTTACATCAAAATCTTTAACTTCACCGGCAATTTTTACTTTATAGCCAGATGCATCAAACCCAGAAATTTGAGCAATGCCACTTTTTCCGGCACACAAAGAAGCCCAAGTTTCTTCAATGGAATTTCCAACAGGTGTTACAGCACCTAAACCAGTAACAACAACTTTTCTCATGTTATGCTCCCATTCCGCCGTCTACGCCCAAAACCTGAGCCGTTATATAAGCTGATAAATCTGAACCAAGAAAAACAGCCGCATTTGCAACATCAATCGGTTTGCCGCCTCTTTTAAGAGGAATTGTTTCAAGCCAGTTTTTACGTGCTTCTTCAGAAATTGCATTCGTCATGTCTGTTTCAATAAAACCAGGCGCAATTGCATTAACACGAACACCGCGGCTTCCTACTTCTTTTGCAAGACTTTTTGAATAACCGATTAAACCTGCCTTGCTTGCAGCATAATTAACCTGTCCGCCCTGTCCGTGAAGCCCGACTATGCTTGACATATTGATAATTGAACCGGCACGTTTTCGAATCATGTCGCTTGAAATAATCTGGCATGTAATAAAAACAGCAGTAAGATTAATTGCAAGAACGTCATCCCAATCCTGTTTTTTCATGCGGAACGAAAGCCCGTCGCGTGTAATGCCCGCATTGTTAACCAGAATGTCAAAAGAACCAGCCTCAGCAAGAGCATTCTTTACAACAGCTGTTAATTCTTCAGCATTTCCACAATCTGCATATATTTCATGAAAAGCAGTACCGTTTTGTGCGGCAAAAGCTTCTAATTCTTCTTTTGATTGAGAAGGTTTCGTACACAAACCCCAGACTTCACAGCCTTCTTCAAGATAACGGCGGGAAATTTCTCTGCCCAAACCGCGAGAAGAACCAGTAATCAGTGCTTTTTTATTCTGCAAAAGATTCAATCTAAACTCCTTTTTTAAACTCCGCGTCAGCGGTGTGCATAATGGCAAAAATCAAAGCTTGCAAATGCTGCGCATAAACAAACTTTAAAGCGCTTCCTTGTTTTCCATATCAGAGATAATGTCTTCAAACTGAAAAGCCGGAATCATTTCAGCATTTCCGCTGTCGCGCCATAAACCGTTCAAAACTTTTCCAGGACCAACTTCGAGAAATTTATATTCATCTGAAGAATTCCTGCACAATTCTGCAATTTCTTTTTCTTCAGAAGTCCACAAAACAGGACAGGTCAAATGTTTTATTGCATTAACTTTTGCTTCTTCTGCACTTGTCAGCTGTTTTCCTGAAACATTTGAAAAAACAGGAATTTCCGGCTTGTTAAAGTGAAGTTCATCAAGCACTTTTTCAAACTGAACAGCAGCTTTATGCATGAGCGGCGAATGAAACGGACCTGCAACTTTTAATGGAATAACACGCTTTGCACCGGCATTTTTAAGTGCTTCAGAAGCTTCCTCAAGCCCTTTTTTCGTGCCAGAAAGAACAGTCTGTCTTACGCTGTTCATATTTGCTGCAAAAACGTCTTTAATATTTTCAACAGTTTTAATTACACATTCCGGTGCAAGACCAATACATGCAGCCATTCCGGGCGCATTGCCAGAAGATTCCAAAGCAATTTCGTCACAGACAGCCTGCATGATTTCGCCGCGCCTTTTTACTGCGTATGCGGTTTCTTCAAAAGAAAGAACACCCGAAACGCAAAGTGCACTCCATTCGCCAAGACTGAAACCTGCTGCTGCAGAGGGTTCGATGCCGCTGTTTTTAAGAATTTGCACACCGGCAAGCGAAGCTGCCGTAATTGCAATCTGGCTGTTGTCGCTTCTAGCAAGTTCAGCTTCCGTTGAATTCCACAAAAGAGATGGAACATCAATGCCAATAATTCTGCTGAATTCATCAAGGACAGCTTTGCCTTCCGGATGTTTTTCAAAGATATTTTTCATCATGCCGGGTGTCTGTGCACCCTGCCCTGGAAACGCAAAAATATACTTTACCATGTCAGTGAACAACCTCCCCACGTAAGACCGGCACCAAAACCTGCAAGAATAATCTTCATGCCATGTTTCAAAATGTCTTTTTCAGCTAAATCAACAAGTGCAATTGGAATTGAAGCACTTGAAGTATTTGCATATTCATCAAGCAGAACAGGAAATTTTTCCAAAGGATAATTCAATCTTTTTGCTGCAGCCTGAATAATCCTTTCATTTGCCTGATGACAAATAATCAAATCCACATTATCTATTGAAAGATTGTCTTTTTTCATTATTGTCTGAATGATTTCAACCATTTTTGCGACAGCAAAGTTATAAACAGCATGTCCATCCATATGAATGTGCAAGTCTTTTGAACCAAGAAAAAGAACGTCTGCACCGTTTCCGTCTGCGCCAAGAATAAAAGAACCGAATGTTTCTTTTTCGTTTTCTGAATTTTTCAGGACAACAGCTCCGGCACCGTCGCCAAACAAAATGCATGAACTCCGGTCACTCCAGTCTGTAATTCTTGAAAGAGTTTCTGTTCCAATTATCAATGCATGTTTCCAGTTCATTTGAAGCATTAAAGAACGGCCTGTCTGCAAACCATAAATAAAACCTGAACAGGCAGCACTCAAATCAAAAACAGCAGCATTACCTGCCCCAATTTCTTTTTGAATCAAACATGCATTTGAATGAAAACTCCAGTGAACAGCAGCAGCAGTTGAACAGACAATCAAATCAATATCACGGGCGTTTATTTCAAAACCACTTTTTGCAGCGTTTTCTAATGCAGCTTTTGCTGCTTTTGATCCAAGAGAGGCCGAATCTTCGCCTTCTGCACAAATATAGCGGCTGCCAATGCCCGTATGTGAACGAATCCATTCATCAGAAGTGTCTAATTCTTCTGGAAGTTCACTGTTCAAAACTTTTTTTTGCGGAAGAGCTTTTCCAGCTCCAATTATTTTTACAGGCATACAATCCTCAACAAAACCAACATAACAAAACGACAATAACTATAAAAGTGTCGTTCTTGATTTATAATAACACTTTTATAAAAATTGTCAATATGTTTTTTTAATGTGAATGTTCAGGCTTTATCAGTTCTTCTTTTTGTTTAAACAAAAAAGGTCTTGTGCATTGTATACACAAGACTAATAGTTGAGTGTTTGGTGTTATTCTATTAATTTGGCTTGTCCGGCAAAAGGCTAACAATTTTTGCCAATGACAATCAATTTTGTTTTGATTTTTGTAAAATATTTCATAAAACTGACCAAATTCAAAAAAATCAGAAATAAACAGGTAGCCAAATGTCAAGTTTTTATAAAAGAGATGTAAACTTCATTATGTCATGCTGACTCGCCCTTTCGTCATGCTGAACTTGGTTCAGCATCTACTCGTTTCAGCATCTCGGTCATCGACTGTTGCCGATAACCTTTTGCCGAACCAGCCCTAAGTATATAAACCAGTTAATGCGAAAATCCCGATTAGGGGTTCTTTCTGACAGATGAAGCAGATTCAGACCTATGTTTTAAACTTAAGGATAAGGAGACGTTATAAAAATGACAGAACGAGCTAGAAAAGAATACATGGATTACTGCATGATTGTTAATTCCGTTGAAAAACGAGGCGAAGAAGGCGTCGCCATCGGTAAAGAAGAAGGTCGCACTGAAGCAAAAATTGAAACTGGTCGTAATATGCTTTTTGCAAACTTAGGCACAATAGAGCAAATTGCAAACTGACAAGGACTTTCTCTTGAAACAGTACTGCAGCTTGCAGAAACGGTTTCGCATTGAATTGTGTCACAAGTTTGAGCGAAATCTGGCGAAGACTGGTGCGCGGCTATCGGCGTTAGCAAATGCGAATTACGGTTTCGCATTTGGGTTTGCTGCAAATTTGGCTTGAAAAAAACACAAGCCTTAGCAAAAGCGAGAATAAAAACTTAAACAGCAGGCATTATTAAATAAGGCTAACTGCGCTGTTAATGCCTTTAGCCTTGTGCTTCTGCAAAATAAACAGATTGATTTCAAGCTTGTTCAGAACTTAAAATATCCTGTTTAAACTAGCTCCTAAAATTATAATTCCTGGTATACAATAGAAATATATTTCTATTGATTCATATTTCACTCCAATAAAAAAAGAAATAATTGCTATTAATATTAGAATACCTGTAATAACTATACGTTGCTTTATTTTATTTATATTATTGTTATAATCGTTCACAAGATTATAAATAAATTCTGCTAAAACAACTACTATCCCCATAGAAAACAGTATCAATACCCCATTTAGATTTAACATAAAATCTAAGAAACCCAAAATACCTAATACAACAGTTAATATTTTTCCAGATACTCCACGAGGATCATATTTGCCATCTTCTTTTACCGGCCAAAAAATAAAAAGACCTAAAAATATAAAACCTAAAAAGAAATATAAAAGCTTCATGTTACCTTTCACTTTTAATATATTGTTTCGCCTAAAAGACGGCCGATTATTTCAACTGCCATGGCTGCTGTCTGGTTCCGCACGTCAAGAACTGGGTTTACTTCAACTACTTCAACAGATTTTACTTTCTGTGTTTTGCTAAGTTCTTCCATTAAAAGCAGGATTTCCCTGTATGTAAGCCCGCCCGGCAACGGAATGCCGACACCCGGCGCATACATTGGATCCATTACGTCCATGTCAAAACTTATATGAACGACGTCTGTTTCGTTTCTGATAAAATCAGTTACTCTTTTTACAGTTTCTGTAAAACCAATACGGTCAATATCCGTCATTGTCAATGCATTTACTTCAGCAGAGCGCATAAGGTCCTTTTCTTTTGGGTCTAAGTCGCGGAGCCCCACAAAAAAAACTTTTTTTGGATCAACTTTCCGTTCTTTTTCAAAAAGTTCTGTCAGCGGTTTAATTCCATAACCACATGAAGCCGAAAGGCACATTCCATGAATGTTGCCGGTCAACGTAGTTTCGCATGTATTAAAATCGCCGTGCGCATCAATATAAATTACACCAAAACGCAGGTTTTGCTTTCTGTAGACACTCGATAAACCAGCCAGTGTCCCAAGTGCAATCGAGTGGTCTCCGCCTAAAACAATTGGAAAAGCTTCGCTTTCTGCGGCTTCTTTTACTGACTGTGCAAGGTTTTCGCAGGCTGTTACGATAAACGGCAGATATTTTGCTTTCTGGTCATAGATTTCTTCATATTCCTGCGGATGAAACCCAATCGGCGAAAACGAACGTGTTATTTTGTGGTTAAGCTTTTGAAGCTTTTCTTTTAACCCTGCCAAACGAATTGCAGAAGGTCCCATATCTGAACCATGCCGGTTCGCACCATAATCAAGTGGCATTTCAAGTACATGAATATCCATAAAAACTCCCGTCAAAAAACTGTCGTTTAATGCTTACTTTTCTGCTGAATATTTTAACATGATTTATGATTTTTATTGAAAATTCTTTTAAAAGCTTCTGTTTAATAGACAAATAAGATATATTTTCGTTATAATTGATATACGCGCTTTATTTGTGCGCTTTATCTGCGGACTAAGCAGCCTTTTTAGAAATGTCTAGCCGCCCTTTAAAAGGAACAATCTAATGCCTAAAATTGAAGTCAATGAAAAACTTTTTTTTAATCTGCTTGGCAAAAAGTATGATTATGCAAAATTAGAGAATCGTCTTGAAAGTGGCAAAGCTGAGCTTGATGAAAAGCCAGATGAAACACTGCCAGCTGATCAGCGTGTTATTAAAATTGAACTTAACGATACAAACCGCCCAGACCTGTGGTCTACAGCCGGCATTGCCCGCTGTCTTCGCGTACATGACGGTGGAAAACGTGCAGATTATTCTTCTTTCCTTTCAACAAAAGAAAAATCATGTGACTTTGGCAACCGCGTTGTAAATGTTGGTGCAAACATTAAAGATGTCCGCCCGTTTATGACAGCTTTTGTTATTTCCGGCAAAGCTATTGATGAACCAATGCTTTTGGATATCATTCAGACACAGGAAAAACTCTGCTGGAACTTTGGACGCAAACGCCGTTCAATTTCTATGGGTGTTTACCGTTCTGCAAATATAAACTGGCCTGTAACTTATCAGGCTGTTGATCCAGATAAAACTTCATTTGTTCCTCTTGGCTGTGAACAGCCGATGACATGCCGCCAGATTTTAAGCGAACATCCAAAAGGAAAAGAATACGGCTGGATTTTAAAAGATGCAAAAATGTTCCCTCTTTTGACAGATGCCAAAGGCGAAGTTATGTCTATGGCACCAATCATTAACAGTGCAACTCTTGGCGCAGTAAAAGTCGGCGACAAAGACCTTCTCGTTGAAATGACAGGAACAGACATGCCTTCTCTTCTTCTTGCAACTTCAATTGTTGCATGTGACTTTAAAGATGCAGGCTATGAAATCCTCCCTGTTCAGGTTAATCACCCGTATGATACAGGTTTTGGAAAATCAATTGTTACACCATATTATTTCCAGGAAACAACTTCTACGACAATTCAGGCTGTAAACAAGCTTTTAGGTTCAGATTTTACAGAAAAAGAAGCTGTTGAACTGCTTGCAAAACTTGATGTTACGGCAGAACTCAAAGACGGCAAAATTGTTGTAACACCTCCGCCATATCGCAACGACTTTTTGCATGAAGTTGACATTATTGAAGACATCATGATGGGTAAAGAACTCATCAACTTTAAGCCTGAAAAACCAAACGATTTTACAATCGGTCGTCTTTCAAAGCTTACAACATTCAGCCGAAAAGCAAAAACTTTGATGGTTGGTTTAGGATACCAGGAAATGATTTTCAAGTATCTTGGGTCAAAACGTGATTATATTGACCGCATGAATATTGACGGTTCAAAAGTAATTGAAATTTCAAACCCAATGACCGAAAACTATCAGTTTGTACGTCCGTCAATTATTGCTTCTCTGCTTGGTGCAGAATCTGGTTCTGGAAACGCAGTTTATCCTCATAAAATCTTTGAAATCGGCAAAGTTGCTTATCTTGATGAAGCTGAAAACACTGGAACAAAAACAAGACAGAACCTCGGCTTCGTTACTGCAGTAAGCGATGCAAACTTTAATACAGCTGCAAGTGAAGTTGCAACAATCCTGCACTTCCTTGATCACGAATACATTGTAAATGAAAGCAGCGATCCACGTTTTATTCCTGGTCGTCAGGCAAACATTTTGATGAAAACTAAAGATAACAAAACAAAAGTTGTCGGCATTTTCGGAGAAATTCATCCTGCAGTTCTTGAAAACTGGGCAATTACAGTTCCATGTTTTGCAGGTGAAATTGATCTTGAAGATTTGCTCAATTAGTTTTTTAATTCAATTTTTATACTAAACTGCCATTCGGATTCGGAAACCCTGAATCCGTCTGCACAAATAAAAAAGCTTCGTTTTGAAGTCTGCCAAAAACAGAACCTTCAAAATCGAAGCTTTTTTTGTCTTTACACAAGTCTTGTATTACAAAACAAGTTCAAGAAGTGCAGCAAGATTTCCAACCTGCTCCAGAATATCTGCATCATCTATAAATAATTTTTCATTTTTTTCTGCAGAACCATATTCAAGGCCGATGCTTTCTGAAACAACTACATCTATAACTTCAATTGATACAGTATTTTTATAGCCACTGCCAGATTTAAATGTCGTTATATCTGAGTCTGACTCTGGTACTTCCTCTTCAACAATTTCTTCACCGTCTTCGAGCTCTTCAGAATCATCATCAGCTTCGCCAAAAATGAAGTTACCTTATTAAAGAAGCATTTTGCCGGAGCATCTATAAAATGAAGCTCCCCGACGCAGAGCGTCGGGGTATCAAGAAAGCTTCCTATTACAAGCAAAAATCTAGCTCTGGTTGGCTTTCATAAATCTTTTTATATTCCGACTTGTCTTTTCCCTGATTCTGTATATATCTCGTTATCGTATCTTTGCTTGCATATAAATCGACCGTATTTGCGTAGAATCCGCTTGTCCATAATGCTCCGCCCCATAAGATTTCCCGCTTTATGCTTGGAAAGCTCTTGAATATCTCTTTCGCCGTTATACTTTTTACGGTCATCACTATTTTGCTTACTGCCATCGTCGGTACACTTTGTACCAGAAAATGCACGTTGTCTTCTTCCATTCCTATTTCCACGAAATGCATCTCATAACAGCTTTCTATTTCTGTACAAATCCCTTTCAGCCTTTCGCTTACTTCTTCAGTAAATACTTTCCGCCGGTACTTCGCAGGAAACACCAAATGATACAGTAGCATTGTCTTGTTGTGACTTTTGTATATATGCTCATCACTCATGTCTCCAGTATACACGATTTCGACGCAGAGCGTCGGGGAATTAAACCCTCTTTAGATTAAATATAAAAACGCAGTTCTTTATATTGCACAAGATTTTCGTGCACGGCAATTATATATGTTCCAAAAAATGCAGTAACTGCGTCAATTACCGCAGCTGCAGAACACAGGAAAAATGCTGCCGGTTTAATAATCAGATAGCTTGTATCAAAACCTCGGCCATAAAGTGAACACATAACGGCAAGGGCAATTATTGGACCATCTTTTGCATGAGAACCAAGCAAAAAAGACAAAACAAAAGCCATCATCATTATCCATGGCAATTCGCTCCAGATTTTCATGTCTGAATATGACTGCCAGATGACAACAAACGAAATGCTTAAAACCATTGCTGCACCGCCACGGGCAAAAGTCGAAAAAACAGGCAGACATACAGAACTTATCCGTGGATTAACACCAAGACTTTCTCTTGAATGACGTATGCTTACACCCAAAGTCAAGTTATAGTCGCCGGAAAAAAATGCAGTAAGAATTGAAGCTGTATTTGCAAAAAGTACACGGTATGGATGTCTTTCTCTAAAAATGAGCCTTAAAAGCAGAGGATAAATTATCAGAATAATTGCAGCAGCATCTGCACCAACAAGAATAATCAAATGAATGATTGAATTGTTTTTCATAATTGAAGGAAAATTCATCATCCATGTGCAGGAAACTGCAATAAGACCAACTGCAAGCATATCAATAAAAAAACTTAAAACAGCATAGCTTACTTTTGCCAACGAATCAAAAAGTGTAAGTGCTGGTTTTGCACCAGCTTTTTCTGAAGCACAGCCTGCACCAGCAAAACCAGCAAGAACATAAAGAGGCAGAAGATAAGAACCTTCCAAAAACGAAGAAAAATTCGAAAAAGGAAAAAGCTTCATTATATTTTCTGGAATTGAAAGTGAATAAACAGCCGTTGCTTCTTCAACAGAAATTGGAATTCTTGGCGGCTGAAAAATAAGCACAGAAAGAACACCGAGAACAGTTAAACCCAATGTTGTAATCAATGCAATAATTACACAATTAAAAGCTGTCCTTAAAAGTGCTTTCGATTCACGTAATTCAAAAACTGCAACAGTCATTGAAAAAAACAACAAAGGCAAAAGCCCATAACGACCAGCTGAAAGCGAAAAGTCAGATAAATATTGAACAACCGCAATGGCAGACTGATTTGAGCTCTGCAAAATTAATGACATTATAATGCCTAAAGCACAACCTAAAATATACTTTAACCAAATTTTCATAATGGCAGAATACCTAACATTTGCTTTACCGTCAACGGTATATAGAAAAGAGTGTTAAAAAATCTTTAATACACCTGGAGTTTTACTACTTGAGCGCTTTTAATTGTTGTTTTATACTGTAACAATGAAGAAAACAATATTGATTGCCGGCAAAGACTATCCAGCCGGAACAGCTTATTCAACTTTTGCAGTAGAATCTGGCAGAAATGTTCTTATTACACTTCCCTCTGGCGTAGACAGCGATATTTCTCCGCTGAACACAGAAACAATAGCATGGAACCGTCCTTCTCCAATTTCTGCAAGAGGCGCCATATTAAAAACAATTAATGCATACAAAGCTTTGGACGAAGTCGTCCTCGTTTTTGATGCACAGTTTTTTGCACCAGACTATACAACAGGCGATATCGAAGGTATTTCTCATTGTGTTGATGATTTGATTCTTGGCTATAACTATATGGCACACGAAGCAATAACTCACTTTGAAAAGCAAGGCTCAGGTCGCCTTGTATTTATCTTAAAATATGCACCGACTTCTGCAAATCCTGTCCGCTCAGGTCAAGATGTACGTCCTGCAAGTATTCCATTATCAGTTGCACAAGATGCATTTATTGCTCTTGCAGAAAATTATGCTGCCCGTTTTGAAAACGACAAGCCTTATCAGATTACGCTTGTACGTGCAGACACAAACAGCGACTCTGAAATTTGTACATGGCTTTTTTCTTATTTGAATGATCTGCAGAACAGAAAAACTACAGGCTGGCTAAAAGTTGGAACAAAAACCGGTCGTGTTTTCTCTTTCTTAAAATAAGACAATGCTAAAAGATTTTTTTGAAATTCTAACAAGTCCGACTCTTTCTTTTGAAACAATGGCTTTCCGCGTTGTTATAAGTACAATTGCAGGTTTTGTCATTGGTTTTGAAAGAAAGATTCATCTTCAAAGCGCAGGTCTTCGCACACATATTTTAATCTGTCTTTCTGCAACAGTAATGATGATGATTTCTCTATACATTCCACAAGTTTATGCACCAGGCCGCTCAGACCCGACACGCATTGCAGCCCAGATTGTTTCTGGAATAGGTTTTTTGGGCGGCGGCGCAATTTTGCACCAGGGTTTAAACATCCGCGGCTTAAATTCGGCAGCAACAGTATGGACCGCAGCAGGAATCGGCATGGCTATTGGTTGTGGAATGGTTGACATAGCATTTATTGTTGTAATTGTTTCAGTAATTTTAATGTTTTCTCTTGAAAAATTTGAACAGAAATATTTTCCTGCCGAACAGATTAAACACCTGGAATTAATCTACAAAAACGACATGATTAACATGAAATTATTGAACGAAGAATTAAAAAATTATGGTTTAATAATTATAAATGTTGATTTTTCAAAGGAACTTGCTGAAAAACAAGTCAGAATAATCTATACCGTAAAAGTTCCTGATGACCTCGACATTCCAAATCTTCTCGACGGAATTAAATACATCGGAAACCTTGATAAAATCAAACTGAAAGATTAACACGATTTCGGTTTCGAATTGGGTTTTGTTAAAAAGAATAAGCTTGTTCGGCGAAAAGCTATCCGCAAAGCAGATAGCGGTCAGTTTGCGCTTTGCGCAAATTTGTCAGTTTATGTCAAGCATAAACTGACCGTTTTCGCCAAAACAGCCCAAAGTATGTGATTGGTTCCAAAGCGAAAACCAAACTGGTTTAGTCTGGTTCTACAGGCTGCTTGCTTTCGTCAAAACAAGAAGTAAAACCGTACAAATACTGAGTTTATCAAAGTATCTGCACCGCTCATTCTAGTTATTTTAGAGATTCTAAATACCGCTTTTTAAGGCAAAATCTGTATTAAATTCACCACTTTTTACTGCAATTTAAACACATTTTTTATATTCACAAAATAAATAGTCTAAATCTTTTCTACCTATCACTTTTACATACATGAATTCTGGAGGTGAAAACTCTTGATTTTTACTGCATTCAAGAAATCTTTCCAATGACATATCTGCATATTCCTTATCTAATTTCAAAATAATTGTATCATTTACAAAACAAATTTCACTCCCATCTACATTATTATCAATTTCTACGGTAATTGAAGGTAATATTTTTCCTATATATTTATTTTGGATTATTGACATATCGAATTCAACTTGTAATTCCTTATATTGCACTTCCTTTATTTCCCTAAATAAGCACACTAAATTATCAATACCATTTGCATCGAATTCAACTAAAATCTCCCTTTTAGCTTGCCTGAAAAACTTAATCATAATTCTACTCCTT
>JAKSTS010000020.1 GCA_024402455.1 Treponemataceae bacterium | reverse complement strand
TTTTAATCTAAAGAGGGTTTAATTCCCCGACGCTCTGCGTCGAAATCGTGTATACTGGAGACATGAGTGATGAGCATATATACAAAAGTCACAACAAGACAATGCTACTGTATCATTTGGTGTTTCCTGCGAAGTACCGGCGGAAAGTATTTACTGAAGAAGTAAGCGAAAGGCTGAAAGGGATTTGTACAGAAATAGAAAGCTGTTATGAGATGCATTTCGTGGAAATAGGAATGGAAGAAGACAACGTGCATTTTCTGGTACAAAGTGTACCGACGATGGCAGTAAGCAAAATAGTGATGACCGTAAAAAGTATAACGGCGAAAGAGATATTCAAGAGCTTTCCAAGCATAAAGCGGGAAATCTTATGGGGCGGAGCATTATGGACAAGCGGATTCTACGCAAATACGGTCGATTTATATGCAAGCAAAGATACGATAACGAGATATATACAGAATCAGGGAAAAGACAAGTCGGAATATAAAAAGATTTATGAAAGCCAACCAGAGCTAGATTTTTGCTTGTAATAGGAAGCTTTCTTGATACCCCGACGCTCTGCGTCGGGGAGCTTCATTTATTCACTTTGTTCAGAACAGAAAATTCCAAAAAACAGATTTATATCTTTGTGGAGTTATTATTATATCATTGCTTTCCATTGTGTTTATACTTACCTGTCTAGGTAATGAAAAACGTTTTTTGATTGAAATAAATACTTGGTTTCCGCAATATCCAGCACTTTCTTTGTTTGATAAATTGCAGCTGGGTATACTTACAATTTTTACTTATTATTTTACATTAGATTGCAATTTCATTATTGTTCCTTTATGTGCTTTGCTTACAATAATTCTGTATAAAAAGAATAAAAAAGCATTTGTGCTGCAAACTATTCTGGACATAATTATTGTTATTTTTTATTTGCTTAGGAGCGTTAATCCTAATCTTTTAATTTTTAACAATAGATTGGCTCAATTTGCAGGACGTCAAAACATTGAAGTAATATTTGAATGTTTTGTTTTGTTAGTTTTGGGAATTACCTTGTTTTATAATGTATATATTTCATCAAAGAACACAAAAGAAGGGTTGCTGCATATATTGCTTTTGTGTGCAGGTTTCTGTTCTGCATTCATAATTGCTTTTTCTCCAACAATATATGCTTCTGGTGCCAGATGTTATCTTTTTATGAGTTATGCAATTTTTTTTGTAACGTTTAATCTGTTTGCAGATAAAATAAGTGAAAAAACTGACAGTGTTAGTTTTAATGTTTAGCTATTGCCCTTTAAAAACAAAAAAAACCGGTGTTTAAGCCGGTTTTTTTAGTATAAGCTTTGTTATTGCTGCACATCGATATAATTTGCCGTGCGCATTTCTGCGGCATAAATGCTTTTTCTGTTTGCATAAGGATTTTTAAATTTTGCGATCTGATTTCTTATATGGACAATATTATTTTTCAGCAGATTGCGGTTGCGTTCGTTCTGTGCAAGAACTTGTGTCTGTAATTTATAAAGATCTGTTTTCATCTGTGGAATTTCTGTTTCTCCATGTGGATATACAGAACGGTACAAATCTTCCATTGGTTTTATTACACGCTGCAGGTTGTTTATATTTGCAACAATCTGTTCTTCAAGTTCTGCCTGTTCCGAAATTGCATTGACATTGTCTGTACGGATGCTAACTTCTTGTTTTTCAAGAATTAAAAGATAATCTTGAAATTTTGCTCTCTGCTCTTCAAGCAAATGACGGAGACGTTTCAAAATTTCAACACGCTCATCAATTTCCGTCTGTGTAATGTTCAGAGTCTCCATCATGGATAACCACCTTAAAAGCAAAAAAGTGAATCTACTTCTGAAGATTTACTTTGTATGAGGATATTCTGCACAATATTTTCTGGATTATGCAAAATATTGTGATTGCGCAATTTCATTGCATGCGCGGCAAACCGTCAAAAGTTATCTGCAATGCCGAAAAGTTAGCCTGAAATATTAATTCCTGTGTGCTGCATCGTCTGGTTTTCAACTGGAACTGTGTTTACAATTGCAGATGCCCATGATTCCCGAAGCTGGCTCATCATATTGCGGACAAAAGTGATTTTTTCAGGTTTTGTTCCCATGTTTGCTTCAAGAAGTTCCTGGTTAAAAAACATATAAAGATTCAACAGGTTCTGTGCAATTTCACCGCCAGAGTCCATATCAAGTGAAACCATTAATTCTGTAATGATTTCCTGTGCCTTAATAACGTTATGGCTGAATGGTTCGATGTCTTTGGCTGCAATTTTATCATCATCACCAAATTTTTCTAAGGCAGAAGAAAGCTGCCGGCAGCATTCATCATAAAGCATTATGATTAATTTGCCTTGACTTGCCGTTTTTACACTTGCTTCTTTATATGCACTGTAGGCTTGATTATATCCCACCGTTTCCCCCTGTATAGAAAGCACACCGATTGGTGTGTGTCTGTATTTTTAGCAATACATTAGACTGTCTCTGGAAAGTTTGAATTTCAGGGCAGCCTGTTACAGACAGAATACAATACACTCTAATTCGTTTAAGTATCGGCATCAACGTAAGTATCTTTAATAAAAAAGTGAATTTTTTTGAAAATTGTTATATAATTTTATTGAAAAATTGCAATCTTTTTTTTGAAATGTTTGACAGTTGTTATGTCAAAAAAAGAGGTATTTATATGAATGGTGAAAAATCAAAAGTTTATTTTACAGATTTTAGAACGCCAATGTATGGCGAAACAATGCCGGCAAAATTTAAACGTTTAATAAAAACAGCCGGAATTGATAAGCTTGATTTAAATGGCAAGTTCGTTGCAATTAAAATGCATTTTGGTGAACTTGGAAATGTAAGTTATCTTCGGCCAAATTATGTGCGTGCGCTTGTTGATGTTGTAAAAGAACTTGGCGGAAAACCTTTTTTAACAGATTGCAATACACTTTATCCTGGTTTTCGCAAAAATGCATTGGAGCATCTCGACTGTGCATGGCAGAATGGTTTTACACCATATACGGTCGGCTGTCCGGTTATAATTGCAGACGGTCTTAAAGGTACGGATGATATTGAAGTTGATGTTCCGAATGGCGAACAGATAAAAAAAGCAAAAATCGGCAGAGCTGTTATGGACGCCGATGTTTTTATAAGTCTTTCTCATTTCAAAGGACATGAAGAAATGGGCTTTGGCGGTGCTCTTAAAAATATCGGTATGGGCTGTGGTTCTCGTGCCGGCAAAAAAGACATGCACGCAACGGGGCAGCCTGTGGTTGACCAGAAACTTTGCAGAGGTTGCCGCAGATGCCAGAAAGAATGTGCAAATAACGGTTTTGCATTTGATGAAAAAACAAAAAAGATGAGCATAGATACTGCGCATTGTCTTGGCTGCGGCCGCTGTATTGGTGCATGCAATTTTGATGCAATTTCATTCAGGTCATCAAATTCTTCAAAAGATTTGAACATTCGTGTTGCTGAATATACACAGGCTGTCATTTATGGAAGACCGAATTTTCACATTTCGCTTATTGTTGATGTTTCGCCAAACTGCGACTGTCACTGTGAAAATGATGCGCCGATTCTGCCTGATTTGGGAATGTTTGCTTCGTTTGACCCGCTGGCACTTGACTGGGCCTGTGTTGATGCATGCATGAAAGCAGAACCGCTTGCAAACGGTCAGATTGCAGACAATATGAAGAAAAGTGATTTTGTTGATCATCATGACCATTTTAAAAATAACAGGCCGTCTGTTGAATGGCGTACATGTCTTGAACATGCAGAAAAACTTGGAATTGGTTCACGTGATTATGAATTAATAACAATCTGATTTTCTGTTTGATGCTGCTGGTGCTGAAAACTGTAAATTCTGGCACCAGCTTTTTAAAAGAATGAACTTTCACTTTTATGTGTTAGTTTGTTCAGCTTAAATCTATGTTAATTTGAAAAAAAGTTTTCTATATTAATCGCTTTTCTATAGCCTAATATCATTTATTTTCGTATATTTATGGTATAGTCTGAAAACATAAGCTTTTTTGGCGTTTCTTTTTTTAATGATTTTTGAAGTTATTTCAAAACACGGAGTATGTAATGAGCGAAAACAAAAACGACAATGACAAGAAAAACGAAAACGATCCGTTCGATTTTTTTAAGTTGTCATCTGAACCTCCAAAAGGTTCTGGTGATAAAAAACCGAAATGGTCTTTGTGGATTCTTATTGCTGTTGGCGTTGGCATAATTCTTTTTGCAAATATGATGGGCATGTCGAAATCAGATGCGACAATTCCTTTTTCTGAGTTTAAGCAGCTTATTGAAAACGGATCTATTGTCCGTGTTGATCTTGGACAGAGTTATTTTATCGGATATGGTGCACATGCTGATTCTTCGCAGTATTCATCGGGAAATGATATTTTTTCAGTTTTAACAAAGGGTATGAATTCTGCGGTTGAATATAGAACAGCTGCAATTTATACAGAAGATTTTTTAAGACTTCTTGATGAAAAAAAAGTTGTTTATCGGGCTGTGCCAAAACAGAATAATTTTATTCTTGAAATCTTGCTTAACTGGGTTGTACCTTTTGGTCTTTTGTTCCTGATGTGGCGCCTGCTGTTTAAAAAAATGGGCGGTGGCATGGGTGGTGGCATGGGCCTGTTTTCTGCAGGTCAAAGCCGTAACAGTGCAGTTGAAGAGGGCAAAGTTACAACACGTTTCAGCGATGTTGCCGGTGTTGATGAAGCAAAAGAAGAACTTGTAGAAGTTGTTGATTTTTTGAAGTCACCAAAAAAATATACAGATATCGGTGGAAAAATTCCAAAGGGCGTTCTTCTTGTGGGTCCTCCTGGAACAGGTAAAACTCTTTTGGCCCGTGCTGTTGCAGGTGAAGCAGGTGTTTCATTTTTCCGCATAAGCGGTTCAGACTTTGTTGAAATGTTTGTCGGTGTCGGTGCAAGCCGTGTCCGCGACCTTTTCAGACAGGCACGCGAAAAAGCTCCATGCATTATTTTTATAGATGAGCTTGATGCAATTGGAAAAAGCCGTGTAAATGGTTTTGGCGGTGGCAACGATGAGCGCGAACAGACATTGAACCAGCTTCTTGTTGAAATGGATGGTTTTGACAACGAAAAGGGACTTATTATTCTTGCAGCTACAAACCGCGCAGACATTCTTGATCCTGCACTTCTGCGTCCGGGGCGCTTTGACCGTCAGGTTCCGGTTGAAAGACCTGATGTAAAAGGCCGTGAAGAAATTCTGCGGATTCATGCAAAAAATGTTAAGCTTGAAGATGATGTAAATTTTGAATCTGTTGCACATGGTACAGTCGGTTTTGCCGGTGCAGATCTTGCAAACGTTGTAAACGAAGCAGCTTTGCTTGCTGTAAGAAACGGCAGAAAAAAAGTAACAATGGAAGACTTTAATGAAGCCATTGATAAAGTAAGCATTGGTCTTAAGAAAAAGTCTCGCAAAGACAATAAAAAAGAAATGCGCCTTGTGTCTGTTCATGAAACAGGTCATGCACTTATGGGTGCATTTACACCAGATTTTCCGCCGGTAAACAAAATTACTGTTGTGCCGCGTTCTCATGGTGTCGGTGGTTTTACACAATACCGCGAAGAAGAAGAGAAGAATTTTCAGACTAAAAAAGACATGCTGAATGAAATTGATTCTTTGCTTGGCGGACGTGCTGCAGAAGAAATTATGTTTAACGAAATTTCAACTGGAGCTTCTAATGACATTGCTCATGCAACAGATATCATAAAACGCATGATAACTGATTTTGGAATGAGTGATAAATTCAAGAATATTACGCTTGGCAAAGGTGTTCTTAATCATTCTGGTGAACCGACAATTGTCCGTGAATTCAGTGAAGAAACACAGAAGTTTATTGATGAAGAAATGGCACGCATTATGGCTGAACGTTATGAGTATGTTCTTTCTGTATTAAAAGAGCATAAGCAGCTGCTTGAATATATTGCAAATCGTCTTATTGAAATTGAAACAATGGACGGCAAAGAATTTGCAGAAATCATAAAGGCAGAAGCAGACCTTTCGCAGAAAGTTTTGACTCAGCAGCCGGAAGTTTCTGAAGAAAACAAAGACGATGCTTCAGTTTCAGATGAAAGCAAAACTTCTGAACAAGCAGAATAAAAAGCTTAAATTCTAAAATAAACGGATTTTTGAAAAAAGGGCAGTTTCTTTTGAAATTGTCCTTTTTTTTGTTTGCGGTTAAAGTATTGTGAACTGTGTGTACTGCATAAAGAGCTGAGTATATTTCAGCTTGTCAAAAAATTATGCCGGTGCGTTTAAAGCAGTAAAAATTAAAAAGTTGCTATTGTGCGTTTCTTTTTATTGACGAAATAATCTGGATATTCAAGTTTAAGATAATGCAAATCGTCAATAACGCGTGTCAAATGGCGGTCTATTACTTCAAGAGATTTTGCTTCATCTTTTGCTTCTATTGCATCTGTCAATTCTGTGTGGTCATTTATTAAACGCTCCATGTCCATTCGTGCAAGATTTAAATTTCTAACACGGTCAAAATGAACTCTAAGGCGTTTTAAAAAATTGAATACAGATTCTTTTTGGCAGAATCTAAATAAAAGCTCATGGAAGGCGTTGTCGGTTTCGAGCATCTGTGCTGCATCTTTTGTTTCGAGACACATTTTCTGCTTTTCAATGTTATTGCGTAATTCTATAATGTCGTAATCTGTGTGTGTCTGCGAAAGCTGCTGAACAATGCAGCGTTCAACAGCCCAGCGTGCAAAGCGGGCTTCTTCAACCAGGTCTAAATCAATATGAGAAACTCTGGTTCCTCGCTGCGGCATGATTTTTAAAAGACCAGATTTTGAAAGGTCAAAAAAAGCTTCGCGTACTGGTGTGCGGCTCAATTCCAGCTGTTCACTGATAATTGATTCGCTCACCAGCTGTCCTGGTGTAAGGTGAAGATTAACAATATTGTATGACAAACAGCGGATTGCATAATCGCGAGTTGATTCGTATCGTTCTCGTTCTAGAATAACTAGTTTTGTTTCTGCTTCCATTGTATCCTCACTTTAACAGACTGCTTAACTTTTTTCAATTGCTTCCCAAAGACCGTTAAGATAAGCAGCACCAAGTGCACGGTCGTAAAGACCATAACCTGGCATTGAAACTTCTCCCCAGATTGTCCGTCCATGGTCTGGCCTGATTATGCCGTTAAAACCTGTATCGTGCAATGTTTTCATAATTGCATACATGTCGAACGAGCCGTCAGAAGAAAGATGTGCTGCTTCTTCGAATTTTCCCGGAGCTTCATGATAAAGATTGCGAACATGTGCAAAATGAATGCGTCCTTTGGCTGCTTTTATAATTCCGCACAAATCGTTTTTGGGATTTGTGCCTAAGGAACCTGTGCAGAATGTCAGTCCGTTGTGTTTATTGTCTACGGCTTTGAGCATTTTTACAATTTGTTCTTCGTTTGTAATAATTCGTGGCAAATCAAAAACTGGCCATGCCGGGTCGTCTGGATGAATTGCCATGTTGATGTCATATTTGTCGCAGACTGGCATGATTGCTTTTAGAAAATAAACCAGATTGTCGAAAAGTTTTTCTGCTGTAACTGGCTTGTATGCTTCAAAAAGTTCCTTTATGCGTGCCATGCGTTCTGGTTCCCAGCCTGGCAGAACAAAGCCGTTTGATTTTTTATCAAGAGAAGCAAACATTGTTTCCGGGTTTATTTTGTCAATTACAGTCTGGTCATAAGCAAGAACAGTTGAACCGTCATGGCGCACTTTTGCAAGGTCGCTGCGTGTCCAGTCAAAAACAGGCATGAAATTATAGCAGACCATGTTGATTCCAGCTTTGCCGAGCACTTCAAGAGTTTTAATGTAATTTTCTATATACATGTCGCGTGTCGGTGCGCCGGTTTTTATATCATCATGAATATTTACACTTTCAATTCCTGAAATTTTAAGACCTGCGTTTTCAACTTCTGTTTTAAGTGCACCAACTTCTTCTGCGCTCCATGCTTCGCCCGGTGTGCTTCCGTAAAGCGTTGTAATAACACCGCGCACACCTGGAATTTGCCTGATCTGCTCTAATTTAATTGAATCGTATTTGCTGCCGAACCATCTGAATGTCATTTCCATAACGTTTCCTCCGTTTGCGCCTTTTCAGGCATTTTATTAAAAAATGAGTTTTAGATTTTTTCAAGATATTTTTTTTACACATTTTTTACAGGGCCTGCGTCTTTTATAAGTTCTTCAAACATTGATTCAATCTTTGAAGCGAGTGGTGTTGCTGTCAAATCTGTGCCAAAAAGTGTTTTGTTTGATAAAATCTGTTTAATGGCACCTTTTGCAGTTGAACTGTCGCCGATTTTTACACCGGCCAGGTTTTGCTGCAGTTCTTTTAACATAGGGTCGCTTGAAGGTTCAAAGTTTTGACCTTTTGCATCAACTGCAAGAAGATAGCGCAGCCAGCCTGCAATGGCTAACGGAATTCCAACAAGGTCATTAAGGTTTTTGCCTTTTTCAATGTATGATTTTATTGTTTCGCCAAAACGCACTGGAATTTTCTGCGAAGTATCTGTAGCAATTCTCTGCGGTGTGTCTGGAATGTTTGGATTTACAAGGCGTTCATTGATGACTTCGTCTATAAAAGCTTTTGGACTTAAAATTACAGGGTCTTCAACAACAGGCAGACCTTCGTTGTAGCCAATCTGCTTTATAAGTGAAACTAAAAGCGGATTCTGCATTTCTTTTGCGATTGATGTATAGCCCAAAAGACAGCCGTAAACAGCAAGTGCTGTATGAAGCGGGTTTAAACATGCAGTAACTTTCATGCGTTCACTTTTGCTTACAGAAGCTCTGTCTGTTAAAAAAACACCAGAATCTTTCAGCTGCTCAAAAGCAGGACGACCTGCAGGAAAAGTGTCTTCAATAACGAGATACTGCGGTTTTTCTGCATTTACAAAAGGTGCAATAAACGTACCTTTTGTTGTTGTAACTGGTGCTATGTTATTTATGCCGCTTTCTTCAAGTGCTGCCTGCACATTTTGTGCTGGGCGCGGTGTAATTTTATCAATCATTGTCCATGGAAATGCTACTTTAGTTTTGTCTTTTAGATAATCTACAAAATCTTGTTTTACAAAACCGTTTTTTGCCCATGTTTCTGCAATTTCAAGAACGGCATTCTGTAATTTTTCACCATTTTGCGAACAATTGTCCATGCTTACAAGTGCAATCGGGTGTGCACCGGCATTAAAACGTTCTGCCATTAATGCGGTTATAATGCACATTGCATGAGAAGGCGAAGAAGGTCCTTCTGTGAGGTCTTTTTTTACTGCCGGCATTATTTCGCCGTTCATGCCACGAAGTGCATAGCCTTTTTCTGTAATTGTAAAACTGACCATTTTAAGTGATGGTGCTTTGAAAATGGCTTTAAGGTTTTCCCAGTGCGGTTTATTTTGCGGTGCTGCCTGATAAGCTTCTGCAGCAGAAGCTATTACGCTTTTTTCAAGGCTTCCGTCTGCACACATTGTAACAAGCAGTGCAAGATTATCAAAGGGTTTATAGATTTTTTCGATAATTTCGCTGTCGAAAGTGTCTGCTGCAATAATTCCTGTTTTTGCAAGACCTTTATCCAGAAGTTTCTGCTGCAGCGGTGCTATAAAACCGCGAAAAATATTTCCTGCGCCAAAATGAATCCATTCCGGTGTTTTTGCCGTATTTTCTTTCATCAGTTCAATGTTAAACTGTGGAAGTGCCGTGTTTGTTTTTTTCCATGCTGTCGTGTCGTTTAGTGCAGCACGTGTAAGTGTAGGCATATAAAGCTCCATAAAGCTGCCGTAAAGTGGCAGGCTGTAAATGGCATGTAATAAAGCAGAAAGTGCAACGTACAGTCATGCTTTATTGAAGATTTTGTTTTCTTCCAGCCTTTTTTTTGAAATATCTAATGTGCCTGTGTCTGTCTCTAAAAATTTAAGAATTGCTTTTTAGGGCCGCACTGTTTTTTATTTCAGCATATTAGAGTAATCTTATTGATTTGCAAATTTACAAATAAGATATGCTAGTATGTTAGTAATGAATTTCTAATTTGTCAAGTTTATTGAAGATTTTGCCTGATATTTTCTGTTATTATTAGTTTGGCGGATATTAAGGATGTTGTTTGTTGTTGTGGACTATTAACTGAAAAAATCGACTTGTGCTGAAAATATTCATTTGTTTCCTTTAATACGCTTTGGTTTTCCCTTGACTGTTAATGAGGTTTCTGCTTTACTATAGTAGAATTTTAAGCTGTATTTCAGAATGGGTGTTTTGTATATTTTTGAAAATTATGCTCATTTTACTGGATATTTTGTTGATTTATAAAGTCTTCAGCTATAAAGAGAGGTGCTTTTTTACATGAAAAAAACTGTTGCATTTGTATTTGTTCTTGTTTTTAGTGCTGTCATGCTTTTTGCGCAGATTATGACTGCTAATGACTTTTTTCAGTCTATAAATGAATATTATGGGACAATCAAAGATTTTGAAGCAAATGTTACAATTACAGATTCAAAATCAGTGTCTACTGCAAAAGTTTCTTTCAAGCGTCCTAATCTGCTTCGTTTTGACTATTCTGTTCCAGATACACAAGTTATCTGCTATAACGGAGAAACTTTGACGATTTATGTTCCTCGAACACGTGCAATTATGACACAGACTGTTTCTTCTTCAGGCCGGTCAAGCGGTGCTGGAATTGCAACGCCTGAGGGGCTGTCTCTTATGCGCCGCTATTATTCAATTTCTTATGAAACTGGCCAGAATGCAGAACCGCTTGACGAGGGTTCTTCTGAGATGGTCGTAAAATTGATTCTTGCGCCAAAAACTTCATCAGAAGGTTACCGACGGATTCGCATGTCTGTAAATCCAGAAACAAAACTTATCCGCCGTGTAGAAGGCTATGCAAAAAACGGCGAGACATTTGTTTTTGACTTTAAAAATTATGCATTGAATAAAGGAATTCCTGATACACGGTTTATTTATGATCCGCCGTCTTCTGCAAACAACTATGACAATTTTTTGTATGCAGAAGAATAAACAGTCTGAGTTTCTGAAAATTGCGTTTTTAGAAATATGCAGACGTTTTTGCTTTTGATTTTATGCTCAGGTCTTTGACCGGAGCGTACAGGGAAAATGTTAAAAATGTTTCCTTGAAAATAAAATGTTTTGAAGTGTTCTTGAATACTTCAAAATTTTCAGGTTTTCTGGTTTATCTGCTGATTTTCCGGGTTCCTGTAGAATTTCTTCTTTCTTATTAGAGTTATTGGAGAAATGTTTGAGTTTATGGTAATTCTCTGAAAAGAAAATTTTTAGAGATTTCCAATTTGAAGAGCCGGAAGGTAAATCCGGTTCAAAGGATTTTTTTATTATGGAAAGTTTTGGTGCTCGTTTAAGACAGGCACGAGAGGCCCGCGAAATTGATTTGGAACGTGCTTCTCTTGAAACGAATATTACTGTTGAATATCTTGATGCACTTGAAAAGGAACTTATCGCTTCTTTTCCGTGCGATACATATCTTATTGGTTTTTTGAAAAACTATGCAGAATATTTAAATCTGGATCCAGATGAACTTGTTGCAATGTACAAAGCCATAAAAACACAGATTGAACCTGCACCGCTTGAACTTTTGCTTGAGCCAAAAAAAGAAGTTCCTGTTTATGCAATTGCAGGTTCAATTATTGGCGTTATTATCATTTCTTTGGCCGTATTCCTCATTGTAAGACTTAATGCATCAAAAGATGAAACCCGCGAAAAAGTAATTGCAGAAGCACCGCCGCACAGTGTTTACCAGCTTGAAAATGTTCCTATACAGAAACGTGTTTATCAGGAAGATAAAATTGAAGTTGCATTGGACGAAGATGTTGTAACTATTACAGTTGCTGATACAGTCGGAATGCTTACTTTAGATACTCCATATGGTTCTCAGGTTGTTGAGCTAGGCGAAGAAGTTGAAATTGATTTGGACGGACAGCCGGGCGGAGAAATTTCAGTATTTCTGTCTGATATTTCTAAGACAGATGCTAAACGCGGTGCAGAAATTCAGCTTGTCCGCATTATGGATGAAGAAGAAATGGTTGTTGCTGCTCCTGTGGTTGAAGATGAAACAGAAGAATTTGCAGGTACCGAGCTTGTTGCAGAAACAACAGCTGCCGGTATTGACCGCACTGTAATTCTTGATTCTCCAAATGCATATCCTGTAACATTAAATGCAAATTTCCGTGGACAGTGTCTGTTCCGTTATCAGATTGACCGTAAAGATGTTGTAGAAGATTTTTATAATTCATCTCAAACTGTCAGCATAAATGCAAATAATGGTTTTCGTTTGTGGATTTCAAATGCTAATGCTGTAAAAATGCAGGTTCTCGGTGCTGGTCACGTTGTAGACCTTGAAGTTGGTCGTCCTGGTCAGGTTCTTGTTGAAGACATCAAATGGGTAAAAGATGATGACGGTCGATTTAAACTGGTGGTCATGAAAGTTGAATAATAAGCTGTTTTTTCTGGATCAGCATGGTTGTGCAAAAAATCAAGTTGATGGCGAGCTGATTATTGGACATCTTGCAAAAGATGGATGGATGCGGACTGATGAACCGCAGAATGCATCTTTGATAATTGTAAATTCCTGTGGATTTATTGAATCTGCAAAAACAGAATCGATAAATTCTGTTATACAGGCTCGTGCACAATTTCCGCAGGCAAAAATTCTGCTTGCCGGTTGTCTTGCTGAACGTTACCAGGAAGAATTTGCTGATTCATTTGAAGAAGCAGACGGTTTTTTGGGAAACGGCGATATTTCGCTTGTACGAAAAGCTGTAGCCCAGCTTGATAAAAATGAGCGGCCTGTTATAAAACCACTTCAAAAAGGTGTCTGTGCAGGAGACCGTCCTGAATTTTTATCTTTTGCAGGCAGTGCTTATGTAAAAATTACAGAAGGCTGCAATAACCGCTGTTCTTTTTGTGCAATTCCTTTGATTCGCGGCGAATTGAGAAGCCGCCCGATTGAAGAAATTGTAGATGAAATAAGAACGCTTCTGCTGCGCGGCATTTTTGAGATAAACCTTATCGGTCAGGACCTTGCTTCTTATGGCAAAGATTTTGCAAAAGACAAAAACGAAAGCGGACTTGTAAAACTGCTTAAAGCTGTTTGTGCAATTGAAGGAAATTTCTGGTTAAGGCTTTTGTACATTCATCCGGATAATTTTCCTTCTGATCTGCTTGATGCTGTTGCTTCTGATTCCCGAATATTGCCTTATTTTGATATTCCTTTTCAGTCTGGTGATGATGAAATAATTTTGAAAATGAACAGGCATGGAAGTGCGTCTGTTTATGAAAAGCTTGTTGCAGAAATCAGAAGCAAGCTGCCGAATGCTGTTTTGAGGACAACATTTCTTGCAGGTTTTCCTGGTGAAACAGAAGCCCGGTTTGAAAATACCCTTAAATTTCTAAAGAAAATTGAACCTGACTGGTCAGGCTGTTTTGCGTACAGTTTAGAAGATGATACTCCTGCTGAAAAATTTGAAAATCAGGTTGATGAAAAAACATCAAAAAAAAGATGTGCAAAACTTGAAAAAGCCCAGCAGAAAATAACAGAAAAACGTCTTGCCCGTCATTGCAATGAAAAATGTGATGTTATCATAGAAGAAATTGTGCCGTTTAAAGAAGGCGAAGAAACAGGTTTTGTAATCGGACGGACATGGTTTCAAGCCCCAGAAGTTGACGGTGCTGCTGTTATTGCTTATGACGTTACAAATCCAAAACATGTTTCGCAGATTTCAGTTGGTGCACGCATTTCTGCACATATTAGTTCTATTCGTGGTGTCGATATTGAAGGTTTTATGATATAATTGCTGTAACTTGGAAACAGGTTTATGGGGGAAAATATGTCTGAAACAGAAACTGTAGAAACTCCGCTTATTTTGACAGTTGATGATGATAATGTGATGAATGTGCATGTTATGTCTTCTTTGAGGGCTTTTTACAAGGTCATTGCATTAAGCACAGGAAAAGAGGCTCTGCATTTTTTGTCAGAAAACAAAGTTGACCTTGTTATTCTTGATATTAATATGCCTGAAATTTCTGGTTTTCAAGTTTACGAACAGATGCAGAAAAATCCATTGACAAAAGATATTCCCGTGATATTTTTGACAGGGATAGAAAAAGACGATGTACTTGCAAAAATTACAAAATCTGGTGTAAATGATTATATCCTTAAACCTATTGCACCTGCAGAACTTTTGAATCATGTTCAAAAACAGCTTGAAATAAAAAAAAAAAAGCAAAGCAAAAAATAATGCTGTCTGATTCTTATTTAAACGTATTAAATCCTGAACAGTGCCAGGCTGTTATGCATGAAGGCAAACCGCTGCTTATTCTGGCTGGTGCCGGTTCTGGAAAAACACGCGTAATTACAACAAAAATCGCATGGCTGATAGACCATGGCGTAGATCCCCGTTCAATTCTGGCTGTTACTTTTACAAAAAAAGCAGCAAATGAAATGCGTGAACGTGCATGCCGTCTGAATGAACTGGCGCAGTTTGCACAGATCCGCACGTTTCATTCGTTTGGTTCGTGGTTTCTGCGTATTTTTTCTGAATATGCCGGTCTTTCTTCGAGCTTTACAGTTTATGATGATGCAGACATGCTGACGCTTTTAAGCAAAACTGCGCCGGAATTGACGCACAACCAGTGTGCGCATTATGTACATTTAATTTCGCGGGCAAAAGATTACTGTCTTTCGCCAGAAAGCGAGGATTTGTCAAAAATTGATGAAGATCCGAATTTTCAGGATTATTACGAAAAATATGAAAACAGGCTGCACGAGACAGGAAACGTTGATTTTGGTGATTTAATCTCACTTCCGATAAAAGTTTTAAAAGAAAATCCGCAGATTCAGGTGCAGATGCAGCACAGGTTCCGCGTAATAATGATTGATGAATATCAGGATTCGAATGTTGCGCAGTTTGAACTTTTGAAAGTGCTTGCAGGACCGGAAACCTATGTCTGTGTTGTCGGTGACGATGACCAGTCAATCTACAGTTTTCGTGGTGCAGAAGTAAAGAATATTCTTACGTTTCAGGAAAATTTTGCCGGTGCAGAATTAATAAAGCTTGAAAGAAATTATCGTTCCGTAGCGCCAGTTTTGAAAATTGCAGATGAAGTTGTTTCAAATAATAAAGGCCGTCTTGGAAAAACATTAAAAGCCGAACGAGGAGAAGGCAAAAAGCCTGTTGCAGTTTTTCTTGCAAATCAATCTGATGAAACTGCTTTTTGCGCAGAAATGATAAAGGCTGCGCATAAAAAAGGCTGCCCGTACAGCGACTGGGCTGTTCTTTACAGAATGAATGCCCAGTCATTGGGTTTTGAAACAGAGTTCTTGAATCGGAAAATTCCATATCGTGTTGTCGGTTCTCTTAAATTTTATGACCGCGAAGAAATTAAAGATGTGCTTGCTTATCTTGCGTTGATTTTAAATCCTCGTGACGAAATAAGTTTTTCAAGAGTTGTCAACAAACCGCTTCGTTCTGTTGGTGCTTCAAGTCAGCAGAAAGTCATTGATTTTGCACGCCAGACATATGTAACGGTTGAAGATGACGCTGAAAATAAATTTGTAACAAAAGGCAGTATTCTTGAAGCATGCAAAAGCGAATCTTTGCCTGTTCCTGCAAAAGCACGCAAAGGCATTCAGACCTTCCTCGATATATTGGCAAAATTAACTGAAGAACTTGATGATTCAGACGGTGCTGCTGTTTCAAAAGAAGTTGCAGAAATGGCACAGATTGCAATTGAAGAACAGATGCGTGCAAATGTTCAGGTTGAAAAAGAAAAAACATTGGCTTCTTTTATTGAAAAAGTTGTGTCAGTTTCAGGTCTGCATGAATATCATTCAACTCAAGACGAAATTGCCGGAACACAGCGTGTCGCCAATATGCAGGAACTTGCGAACAGCGCGGTTCTATACCCAAAAAACAGGGCAGGGCTTGCATTATTTTTTGACCACATCGAGCTTGACCGTGCCGTGACTCAGACAGAAGATGAAGGTGATGCAGTTACGCTCATTACGCTGCATAATACAAAAGGTCTGGAATTTCCACGTGTTATAATTACCGGCATCGAAAAAGGAATTTTTCCGCGCGAAGACAAAGTTGATGAAGAGCTTGAAGAAGAACGCCGGCTTTTTTATGTTGGCATTACACGTGCAAAAGATGAACTTTATCTTACGACAACAGCTTCTCGCCGTCTTTATGGACGTGCCGAATGGATGAGCCCAAGCCCGTTCCTTGCAGAAATTAACCGCAGTTCAATCGAAGAGCTTGGCGAACGGCCTGCTAGATTTCATTTTGCAGGAGAACAAGAGGCAAGAGCCGGTTCTAAGCGGCCTGCCGGGCAGGCAGAGACAGCTCCTCTGTTTGAACACTGGAAACCAGGCACAAAAGTTTATCATGACGATTTCGGCTATGGAATTGTCTGTAAAGCCGGTTATTGCGAGGGCGATTTTGTAATTTTTACAGCATTCGAGTCTGGTGCAAAAAAACAGTTCATGCCGGAACACTGTTCAGGTTCTCTTATGCGTGTAAAAGATTAGCGGCAAAAAATTTCTCTGGAATAGTCTGAACCTCAGAAAGTGCAGATTTTGCCGGCGCAATCTTTGCGGTTGCGCTGTTTTGCCTGTTTTTGTTCATGTACTGCCGCTTTTGACCTTTCAGTGAACTTTTGACTCGTTGAAATAAATGCTGAAATATTTCATTCTTCAGTTTATGGCAGCCTTTGAGCCGCCGCTTGTTGATGCCGTGAACCTTGAATTCGCTGGCTGCTTTCACAGTAAAACTTCTGCAAAGCTCGCCAAGCTTCTCGGCTACGGCACGAACACGAAAGATTTCAGCATCACAAACCTTACAAAGCTCGATATTTCCACAGAATACAGCGGCAGCCGCGCCAGCCTGAAAATCGAAGACTTTGTGTTCGTTCCGCCGGTCGTTTCGTACGGCAAAAACATCATCGGCATGGTCACGCTGAACGGCAAGCTCTGCACCGTGCAGCACAGGTATGAGAAAAGCTGAAAATTACTTGCGCTGATAGTAAGCGGATTTAAAACTTTTCAAACTACACTTTGAAAACTATGACGTTTCGACAGACAAGAGTTCGGTACGCTTTTGAAGCATTTGCACGCAGACACTATCAATATTGATGTGCTGTCGTGGGATGAATCAGGTTTGCGCTTCTAAAAATCCTGTGGTTTTGCTGAAACATGCATTTCCATGTAATATAAAGATTCTGCTGTTCTTACAAGTATGATATTGTGATATAAACCTGAATATATAAATAGTGACAATCCAATTGAATTTGTTGGATATGAATATCAATTATAGTTACGGAGTAATCTGATGAATGATTTTTTAGAAATTGCTGAAGATAAAGGTATTGAGGCTCTTGACTTTATTATTGATAAGATAACAAACTCAAAATACTTTGAAGGATTCCCTGTTATCTCTCAAATGCTTGGAGTTATAAAAGCTGTAAAAGTTATTCCGAATTACTTGTATGCAAAGAAGACTTATGCGTTTCTTGACGGGTTAAAATCTGACAATATGGATTGTGATACTTTCTCAAAAGCTATGGATGAGTTAAATAAAAATCCTAGAAAATTTGAAGAAGAGTTATTGTTTCTTATCGAAAAGGCTGAAAATACTGAAAAGGCAAATTTATTAGGATATTTTACAAGATTATTCGCATTACGTTGCATTTCATATGAAGATTATATATTTTACACCAATGTTATAAATAATATACAAATGAATTTTCTAAAATCATTGTCAGCTAATTATAAAAATATGGATTTTATTAATAATTCACCACTATATGGGATTCTACAATCCCAAGGGTTCTCAGAAAATGGAAGCGGTTTTAAACTACAAGATGGTTCATTACATTTAAAATTAGTTTTTTCTGATAAAATAAATTTTTTTTGTAAATATTTGGAAAATTTTTTTAAGGATTATAGCCTTAAAGATAATGAAGAAAATATATAAAACACATTTTTGAAGAAGAGAAACTGGATTCTGATTCAACTTGTAGGAAATTCCGATAAGTTCAAAAATAAAAACAAGATATATATTATGACAAAAGAAAAATTATCAGTTGCAATGAATATGTCCGTAATGTTGGTGTAGAAGGATTAGTTATACAAACAAAAGAATCACAGGAAAAACTCTTTCTTGCTTTTATGGAATCTAATATTACCAAAATGCTTTATGATGATTCAACCAAACTCAGGTGGAATAGACCTTCGACTGTTGCTGAGGAATAAAAATCTCAAAAAAAGTAGAAGAGTTTAAATACAATTTACGGAGCATAATCTTGAATTTTGATACGATGCTTTTGTTGTAATAAGAGATTTGATAAATAATAATGTTGACCCCTTAAAAAGGGCGAAGCTGTAAGATTTCACTGTTTTATACGCTTATTTTGCTATAAGTGTATATTCGCTGAATTTGTTTTTTACAACTTGTTCAAGAGATTCTATCAGATTTTTCTGTAATGTTTCGCAGTCTATTAACGGAAAAGCTTGTTTGTCGAATAAGTCCAAAGCATCAATATTAAGGGCATCTGCAATTTTTTCTAGCATCTGCAATGATGGAAAATTCTTACCAACCTCAATAAGTGCTATATAATTAGCCGCTGTGCCTGCCTTTTCTGCAAGCGCCGCTTGTGCAAGCCCTTCTTTTTTGCGGTAATATTTCATATTTTTCGACAGACAAATTTGCAGATTATTCATTCCAATAATACCAAAATGACAACTATGTTTGCTTTCTATTTTATATATCCTTCAATTATTGACAATTAAATATAAGCTATGTAAAATTATAAATATACATAGTTCAAGAATATGTATAATGAGGGTAAATATATGTACAGAAAGGAGGTTTTCATGAATTTCGAGACTACGTTTATGACATTGCACGAAGGGAATATGCAAGAAAATCTTTACATAACTCTTTTCTTTAATTTTGATGATAAAAAATTTTTTCTTGCTCTTATTCATGATTTAAAGGATATAAATGAGAATAAGCTAGTAGAGATTTCTAAGACTACACGAACTTGTAATAATTCTTATGGTATATTGCCAAACTCTGATTATTTAGGAAGCAATACTTCCTTCTACAATGCAGAGAATTTACCGTCAGACAAAATAGTATTCCGCAAGCAATATAACTATACAGATTTTCATAAGGAAGATTTCGTTTAGAAATTTAAGAAAGACTGTAATGAAGTGTTAAGCTTGCATGAATTTATTTTAAGACACTTAAAAATGAAGCAGTTTACGGAGGTTTGAGTTATGAAGAAAAAACTATTTGCTTTTACTGTGTTTATGTTGTTTGTCATCAATTTTGTTATGGCAGCTGGATCTAGTTACTATTATAAAACACCTATTTATGATTGGAGAGGAGAAAATATATACAATGTTAGTGTACAGCAATTTAGAGATGGTTCTCATGTAGTAGGTGTATATGATCTAGATAGATTTATCGTTTATTGTTTTGTTTATACAGATAAAAGCTCTGCTATGGAAATGTATCAAATATTAAGTCGTATGAATATTGCCACGCTTGAAAAAGCCATACAAACGACAAGATGGAAATATTGGTTTGCTCAAGGAGATGCTATTTATTATAAAGATAATGGAATGCTATAAATTATTCTGAGTAATGTAATTAGCGTCTGCTAAAAAAGTCTTTTTTGCAGGATTATTCAAGATTCATAATCATGGCTATCAGGGCGGTGTAGATAAGGTGATTGAAGCAGTCTGCAATATAAAGTGATGGGGCTGCCTAAATAGTTTATGTCGTTTCCGTGATTGATGATGTGTCATTGCCCGGCTTGACCGGGCAATCTTAAAGACAATCTTCATGCCTCAATTTAAATCTCGATGTTTCTGCCGTCGCGTTTCAAGATGCGCTGAACGGCGAATTTGCCGGAAATAACTGCAATCGGCAGGCCGCCCGGGCTCATCACCCACTGACCGGCGACAAAAAGATTGTCAACGCCTTTTACGATGCCTTTGAAGCGCATCTGCTTGTTGCCGACCGTGGTGACAAAGCCCATATAAGAGCCATGAAATGCGTTGCAATATCTGCTGTAGGTCAGCGGCGTCCAGCAGTCCAAAAACTCGATTTTGCCTTCAAGTTCTGGGAACGCGGCTACAACGCGCTTTGTCAGCTCTTCGGCAAGCTCGGCTTTTTTCTGCTTGTACTCGTCTTTGCTGAGGCTGCTCCAGAATTCATAGTCTATATCAGATTGCGAGATGTTCGCTTGAAGTACGGTCTTGCCTTCAGGGGCAAAGCTTTTGTCGTAAGCGTAGCTTTTCACAGACATGCGGGTAAAGCTTTGTGTGCCGATTTGAAGCGGTTCGCAGTCAAAGAAAATTGTGTCGTTGCCTGAAAAGCTGCTGTCGATTGCGTATGCAACTTGAAAGCCGCTTGTTACAGGGTAGGCTTTTCTGTTTTCATAAGCTTTCTTAAGGTCTTTCGGCATATATTTCCGGTCAATCAGCTTGCCATAAAGAAAATCAACATCGACCGCGCTTATAACTTCGTCAGCCTTTACGATTGTGCCGTCTTCAAGTTCGATGCCGCTTGCCTTTTTCTTTTCGATTATAATGCGCTTTACTGGCGTGTTCGTGTGCAAGACGCCGCCCAAATCCTTGAATTTTTGTGCAATTCTAAGCGACATCGCCAGAGAGCCTTTCAGCGGAATATTGCCGTTGCCGCTTGCCATTGTCGCATAAGAAACGAGGAACGAATAAGCCGTGTAATCAGCCGGAAGATAGTCGCTCATCAGCTTTTGCATTACCGGGTTCTTGAACCGCTTGACAACGCCGCCGAAAGAAAAATCGGCTTCTTTTAAGATTGTGCTGGCTTAGTGAAGAGCACTAAAATGCCCGACTTGGCAGCAGCAATGAGATTATTACAAACACAACCTATAAGTTGTAAACTTTATCAAGAAAAACAACTTATAGGTTGACTTCACCGCGGTTGCTCTCCCCTGAAAACCCTGAACGTGGATTTTGTATAGATAATATGTTTTCGTCGTGCTATCATTGATTCGTGCTGTTTAACAGAGCTTTATCTAAAAGCACAGAAAGGGGAGCTGTGATGCCAGAACAGACTTTACAACATGTTTTAGACGAATATTACTCACTCGGCATAAAAGACCAGCTGGACTACGACAAGTTTTATCTTTACTCAATCATCACGCACTCCACGGCAATTGAAGGTTCAACCGTAACAGAGGTAGAAGCCCAGCTTTTGTTTGACGAAGGAATTACTTCGAGCAAGCGGACAATGGCAGAGCAGATGATGAACCTGGATTTGAAAAAAGCTTATGAAAAGAGTTTTGAATATGCAAAGAGTCATCAGAAAATCACAATAGAACTTTTGTGCAAGCTTGCTTCAATTTTAATGGCTAACACAGGTTCGGAATATAATACAATAGCGGGAAAGTTTTCTTCATCAAAAGGCGATTTACGGCTTTTGAATGTAAGTGCAGGCAGGGGCGGAAAAAGTTATCTTTCTTGGCAGAAAGTGCCGGAAAGATTACAAAAAGCCTGTGACTATCTGAACGAGCAGCGTTCAAAAATCAGCGCCAGCACTCCGGCAGAAGCAATTTATCGTCTTAGTTTTGAAGCTCACTATCTGATTGTTTCAATTCATCCATGGACAGACGGCAACGGAAGAATGAGCCGCCTTGTTATGAATATGATTCAAAAAGAATTCGGTGTCGTTCCTTCTATCGTAAAAAAAGAAAAGCGAGCTGAATATATTCAGAGCCTTGCATCAAGCCAGTCAAAAGATGATTATTCAGATTTCATAGATTTTATGTTCGCTCATCATATAGAAAATCTTGAAGCGCAGATAAATGAATATAAGAAATCTATGCAATATGATACTTTAAATCTTAAAAATGATACTTTAAATGATACTTTAAATCTTACTCTGAAAGAAGAAGCAGTTCTGAAAATCATAAAACAAAATCTTTCTATAACTACGGCCCAGATTGTTGAACAAACAGAATTCAGCCGCCCAACCGTAATGCGTGCAATAAAAACTCTCAAAGAAAAGAAATTATTAGAAAGGCTTGATTCAAAGAAAACTGGCAGCTGGAAGGTGAATATCTGACCATCAAAGAGCCAAAAAATTGCTGATACGTTGAAACAAATAGCAAAATATTCTAATATGAGACATTATAGTGCGGTCTTTTGTCTGCGCTTACCTCATTTTATAATGTCGAGGAAAATATGGGTTCCGAATCACACAAAATAGATTCAACAACACTTGACGCATTGCTTTATCTTTCGCGTCTTTCTCCGGAAAGCACTAACATGGAAGTGCTTAAATCTCAAGTAGATCAAATTGTTGAGTATTTTGATATATTGTCAGCATATGATGATAATGAAAATCCTTATGACGCATATCCTGCAACAACAGCTGATGCTTTGCGAAAAGATGAAGTTGTTTCTGGTCTTGAAATGCGCGATGTAAAGAAAATTACACCGGAATTTCTTGACGGATATTTCCGTGTGCCAAAAGTTCTTGGCGGCGGTGCTTAATATTTTTAAGGCATCTCTTGAAAAGTGTTTTCTTGGGCTGTCTAAATGCTGAAAAACAGATTTTTTTGACAATTTCATAACGGAGTTTATAAATGAACTTTAGCACATTAACACTTATGCAGGTGCGCGACATGCTGATTTCCGGTGAGGTAACCAGTGTTGGACTTGTAGAAGCATACACAAAAATTGTAAACGCTGATGATAAAAGCGCAAAACCTTTGATGGGTTTTATTGATCTTTATAAAGATGCAGCTGAAAAGGCTGCAGCCTGTGATGCAGAAATTGCAGAAGCAAGAAAAAATGGCAATGACGCAGTTCGTGCATTATTTGAAAAAAAGCCTCTTCTAGGCGTTCCTTTCGGTGTAAAAGATAATATTTCTGTTCAGGGCAAACCTTGTACATGCGGCAGCCGTATTCTTGAAAGTTACGTTGCACCATATAATGCAACTGTCATTCAGCGTCTTGTTGCTGCTGGTGCAATTCCTTTTGGACGCACAAACATGGACGAGTTTGCGATGGGTTCTTCTACAGAATATTCATGTTATGGTGCAAGCCATAACCCTGTAAACCGCGATTATACTCCGGGTGGAAGTTCTGGTGGTTCTGCTGCCGTTGTTGCCGGTGGTCAGATTCCTTTTGCCCTGGGAACAGAAACTGGTGGTTCTGTTCGTTTGCCGGCTGCATATTGTGGCATTTATGGTTACAAGCCGACTTATGGTGCTTTGAGCCGCTGGGGCGTTGTTGCATTCGGTTCTTCTTTGGACCAGGTTGGAATTCTGGGAAAAGAACCTGCCGATATTGCTCTTCCGCTTGCAGTTATGGCTGGTGAAGATTTTTATGACGACACATCTGCTGATACAGATGTAAAACCGTGTACAGATATATTGAAGACTGGCAAATTCGAAGCGTCTTCTGTAAAAGGCATGAAAATTGCAATTCCAAAGCAGTTCCTTGAAACAAAAGGTCTTGATGGTGAAATTGCAGCATGTTTTGAAGAGACAAAAAAATGGTTTATTGCACAGGGTGCAACTGTAGAAACTGTCGAAATTCCTGTTCTTGATGCTGCCATTGCCTGTTATTATGTTATTGCACTTTCTGAAGCAGCTTCAAACTTGAGCCGTTTTGATGGCATTCGTTATGGTGCACGCAAAGACCCTGGTGAAGGTTATGATGAGCTTTATGTAAAAACACGAAGCGATGGTTTTGGTGCAGAAGTAAAGCGCAGAATTGTAATTGGAAATTATGTTCTTTCATCAAATTTTTCTGGTGACTGCTACAAAAAGGCAATGACAGTTCGTGCAAGAATTCAGCGCGATATAAGCGAAGTTTTCAAAAAATATGATGTTATTCTTTGTCCAACAAGCCCGACAAGTGCATTTAAGCTTGGTGCAAAAGTTGATGATCCGATGGCTATGTACCTTTCGGATTTGTTTACAACTTTTGTAAACCTTGCACGTGTTCCTTCTGTTTCTGTTCCGGCTGGTCTTACAAAAGACGGTTTGCCGATTGGTGTTCAGCTTAGAGGCGCACATTTCAATGACGCAAAACTTTTGCAGGTTGCGCAGACCTGGCATGAAGCACATCCAGATGTGGCTTCTAAAATTGCAGCTGTTGCGGGGGCATCAAAATGAGTGTAGATAAATATGAAGTAATTATCGGCTGTGAAATTCACTGCCAGCTTTTGACAAAAACAAAAGCATTTTGTTCTTGCGAAAATCGTTATGGCGGCATGCCTGATACACGTGTCTGTCCTGTTTGCCTTGGTCTTCCTGGTGCAATGCCACGAATCAGTAAAGGTTATGTTGAACTTGGTGCTGTTGCCGGTCTTGCCTTGAACTGTAATATTGCAGAGTTTACAAAATTTGACCGCAAGCATTATTTTTATCCAGACTTGGTAAAAGGCTATCAGATTACTCAATATGATGTGCCTCTTTGTACAGACGGTTATGTTGAC
>JAKSTS010000002.1 GCA_024402455.1 Treponemataceae bacterium | reverse complement strand
GTATACACGATTTCGACGCAGAGCGTCGGGGAATTAAACCCTCTTTAGATTAAAACTTCAGAACAGCCCATGTTTCACGTGAAACAAATTTTCAAAACATTCGTGCAGGTATATAAAAGAATCTTGAAAATGTATTCAGATTACTCAAAATATTACGGTTTGATTCAAAGAAAAAAGGCACAGATTTTTGTCACAAAAAAAATTATCAGCGACGGCACAAATTGTCTGGATTTTTTGCAGGTTTTAATTTTTCTGGAAACAGACATAAAACCTTCTGTACAAATAACAGAAGAACAATAAGATTTTCAAAACTAAAAATTGTTACACATTCATTTTTTATAACATAAAATCAATTAACAAATTTTGCTGTAACTAACAAAAAAACCGCCTGACAAATAAATCAGACAGTTTTAAAAGACAGCTTTATACTTTAATATTATCAATATTAAACCATGGAAGCCAGTTCCTGCTTTGCAAGTTTCAAAAGACCTGTTTCACAGTTTCTATCATATTCATGTGAAAAAGTTGTTTCGATTTTTGCCCGATAAGGCAGGTTAATATATTCCCTTACAATTTTATCAGTAAGCTCTGGAATAACCTTGCTCTTATAAATAATCAATCTTTTCGGATCAAATGCAGTAGCAATTATATTGACAATTCTTGCAATGAATTCTTCCTTCGTTGCTTTTACAAAATCTCCCTGCAGAATTTTCTCTAATGTATAATCATCATTAAAATCAAACAATCCTAATTCACCAGCAAGACCTTCATTTCCTCTTATCAAAATATTTCTATACATAAAGGCACATTGAATTCGCGTTGGTGAAATATTAAGACAAGCCGTATATTCATCATCTAAAAATTTTAACTCGTCTAAATCGCATGCACCAATAAGGGCCGCATTTATTTCTTTTTCGATAATAACAGGAACATTTGTTTTTGATTTTATAATTCTTTTAAGATTGATTTCCTGAAAATCTCTGCTGTTTCCTAAAGTAACTGATTCTCCGTTTTTCAGCATAAACGCAGAACCAATGACAACAATCTGTAAATGATAAACTTGCGAAATATCTCTTACTAATTGAACAATTGTATCTACAAGTTCTGATTCTATAGATGGCTTTTCCTTTTGAAAAACCAGGCTGTTTGCTGCATCATAAACATAATACTGTATTACCAGCGGACGTATTCTTATGATTAATTTATGTGCATAATCTCTATTCAGAACATATTTTTCGATTTTCATATGAAGCTGTCTTTGTTCGATTTTTTTAATTTCACCTCTTACAGCAAGTTTTACTATAGCTTCACTTGCAGCTGTTTCTGTTAATTGTGTAATGTCTGCAACTTCCTGTATTGTATATTCTTTGCCAGTTTCAAACAGTTCTTTTACTAAAGATTCGTTTATGTTTTGCATTACATCATACTGCTTGTTTTGTTTGTCATCTAACTTTCTCATTATTTCTCCTTAAAAATACAATATAAACAGCAATTTCATATACTGAAGAAAAACTAAAACTGGCAATATTAAAAAGAAGCCCAAAAATAGTGTTCTTTTATTATAACCAATAATTTCAGAAAATAAAGAATTATTTACAGATATTTATGAATTTATATCAAAAACCTTAACAGGCAAAAACTTAATTCTTTATAGTTCAGGACGACTGTTAAAAATTTTTAAATACACACAGAAATATTTTATCAGTTCAAATTTCAGGCATTTTTATAAATTTTCACTTGTTCCAAAAAACACGCGGATTAGTTTTATTAACAAACATTATGAACATTCAGCAGAAATAAAAAAACCGGAGTCTGAAACCAAACTCCGGCGCCTGATGCTTCTATATAATTACCCCACCCTCCAAGGCAATTATAACAAATTAATTTATAGGATTTTTTGAATCCTATATGTTTAAAATATTTTTTACCTCAATACATTTTGCCGAAACAACGAAATATATTGTCTTTAGTAAACAGCTGCAATCATGTTTCATATAATTATTGCTGCACAAATATTTGTTTTTTACGGACACAGATATTTAACTCTTCCGTATTAAAAACGGGTGCTTTATTTAAAAAGCAATCTATATCAGACCTGTGACACACTGCAAAATAGCAACTCTACTCTACAGACTCTTTATTTGTATCTCCTTCAGATTCAGCAATTTTATCAAGACCAATTACCATATCCGGCTGGTCAATATTCAGAATGCGAACACCCTGTGAAGTTCTTGACTGTTCTGAAATTGCAGAAGCTTTAACTCTTAAAGTTTTTCCCTGGCTTGTCATACAAACCATTTCTTCAGATTCACTGATTGTAATAGCTCCAATAATTTCGCCCGTTTTTTCTTTTACTTCATAAACTTTTTGACCGCCAGTTCCACGTCCATGACGGCTGAATTCATTAAAGTCTACACGTTTTCCATAACCGAACTCTGTCATTATAAGCATTTTTTCATCCTGCTTAACTTGCAGAGCTGCAGCTACTTCATCATCTGACATAAGATGAATTCCTGTAACTCCTCGTGAAGAACGGCCCATTGAACGGACTTCTTCTTCTCCAATACGAAGGGCTTTGCCTTTTCGTGTAATAAGAACAACTTCATCATTTCCAGAAGTCAATATTGCAGTTACAAGTTTATCACCTTCATCAAGACGAATTCCTATAATTCCTCTTGTCTTTGCATTTGCAAATTCTGAAGTCTGGACTTTTTTAACAACACCGTTTGCTGTTACCATGAACAGATACTGATCTTCTTTCATTTCTTTCATTGGAACAACTGTTGTTATTTCTTCATTTGGAGAAACCTGCAGCAAACTCTTTATATGAGCACCACGAGATGTTCTGCTTGCTTCTGGGATTTCATGAACTTTAAGCCAGAACGCTTTTCCTTCATTAGAAATGAACATAACGTAATCGTGTGTTGAAGCTGTAAACAGCTGATTGATAAAATCATCTTCAACAAGTTTTGCGCTGTTTGTTCCTTTACCGCCTCTTCCTTGTGCTTTATAGGCAGAAGCAGAAATTCTTTTGATATATCCAAGATTAGAAATTAATATGATAACTTCTTCGTTCTTTATAAGGTCTTCAATATTAATCTGTTCAACTTCGTCAGCAATTATATCTGTTTTGCGTTCGTCACCATATTTTTCTGCAATTTCATTTGTTTCTTCTTTAATCTTTGCAAGAATTTTTTCGTGATGAGCAAGCAGATCTTCAAGATATGCAATAAGCAGCTTTAATTCTGCCATTTCTTTTCTAAGTTCATCAATCTTAAGGTGTGTCAAACGCTTAAGCTGCATATCTACGATTGCCTGTGCCTGTTCGTCATCAAAATCAAAACGAGCTTCAAGCTGAGCTTTTGCATCGTTTTCATCGCGGCTGCCACGAATGATCTTTATTACTTCATCAACTGCATCAATTGCAATAATTAAAGCTTCAAGGATGTGTTCGCGGTGTTTGGCTTCTGCAAGTTCAAATTTTGTTCTTCGTGTAATTACTTCATCACGATGATCAACAAAACACTGAATAAGCTGTTTTAAATTAAGAACCTGCGGACGACCTTTTACAAGTGCAAGATTGATTACACCAAAACTTGACTGCAATTCAGTTTTTGAAAAAAGCTGATTAATGACAATTTTTGTTATTGCACCGCGTTTAAGGTGAATGACAATTCTCATTCCGGTTCGGTCAGAAGATTCATCATTTATTGCAGAAATTCCTTCAATTGCTTTATCACGTGCAAGAGCTCCAATTCTTTCGCACAAAGTACGTGTATTTACACCATAAGGAACTTCTGTAAAAACTATTGATTCGGCGCCTGTCTTGCTTACTTCAATATTGAATTTGCCGCGCACAAGAATTTTGCCACGACCTGTTTTGTAAGCAGTTTTTATTCCTTTGCGGCCAAAAATTATGCCGCCGGTCGGAAAATCTGGGCCTTTGATGTGGTTCATCAATTCATCAATTGTAATTTCAGGGTTATCAATATAAGCACCAATTGCTGAACTGACTTCACGAAGATTGTGCGGCGGCATGTTTGTTGCCATACCGACAGCAATTCCCATTGATCCGTTACATAAAAGGAAAGGAAATTTCGTAGGAAGTACAGAAGGTTCTGTTGTTGTATCATCGAAGTTTGGAACCATATCAACAGTATCTTTGTTGATATCTGCAACCATTTCTTCGGCAATGCGAGCCATTTTGGCTTCTGTATAACGGTAAGCAGCAGGCGGGTCTCCGGCTATTGTACCAAAGTTTCCGCCCGGTTCTACAACAATATATCTCTGGCTAAAATCCTGTCCTAAGCGGACAAGTGCATCATAAACAGAAGCATCTCCATGAGGATGATAATGACCAAGAACGTCACCAACAATTGTTGCACATTTTCGTGTTTTTCCACTATAGCGCAACCCCTGTTTGTTCATGTCATAAATAATTCTTCGATGAACAGGTTTTAAGCCGTCTCTAACATCCGGTACAGCACGGCTTGTAATAACAGACATTGAATAGTCAATAAATGCCTGTTTAACTTCGTCTTCAATAGGAATCGGTATTAACATTCCTTTATTTTCTGCATCTTCCATGTACTATTCCTAAACATCCAAATTAGCATATGTTGCATTTTCTTCTATAAAGTTGCGTCTTGGTTCAACATCTTCACCCATACAAATTGAAAAAATCTTATCAGCAGCAATTGCATCTGGAATTGTTACAACTTTCATATGGCGTGTCTGCGGATTCATTGTTGTATCCCAAAGCTGGTTTCCATCCATTTCACCCAGACCTTTATAACGCTGAACATCAGCTTTATCACGTTTGTCACCAAGTTTTTCAAGCTCAGCATCACGTTCTTCATCTGAATAGACATAAATCTTTTTGCGGTTGTACTCAATTTTGAAAAGAGGAGGCATTGCAAGATAAACATAGCCTTTTTCAATAAGTGCAGGCATATATCTGAAAAAGAATGTCAGCAGAAGAGTACGAATATGGCTTCCGTCAACATCGGCATCGGCCATAATGATGATTTTATGATATCGAAGCTTTTCAATGTTAAAGTCTTTGCCGAAACCGGCACCAAGACTTGCAATAATAGGCTGAAGCTTGTCGTTATTTACAACTTTATCCGGATGAACTTTTTCAACGTTCAGCATTTTTCCCCAGAGAGGCAGAATAGCCTGTGTCTTTGCGTCTCTGCCTTTTTTAGCAGAACCGCCCGCAGAATCTCCCTCGACTATGTAAACTTCACATTCAGCAGGATCTTTACTTGAACAGTCACTTAATTTTCCAGGCAGACCAAATGAATCAATTCCAGATTTTCTGTTTGCTTCAAGAACTTTTCTTGATTTAATGCGTCCGATTGCTTCATTTACAGCTTTTTCAAGCATCATGTTGAAAATCTGAGGATTCTGTTCACACCATAAAGTCAGTTTTTCTTTTACAAGAGAATCTACAATTGTGCGTACTTCTGTATTGCCAAGTTTTGTCTTTGTCTGACCTTCAAACTGAGGTTCCGGAACTTTTACAGATAAAACAGCAGTTAAACCTGTTCGAACATCTTCACCTGTTAATTTTTCTTTTACAATTTTTTCTTTTGAATCTTTGCTGTCTTTTGCATCTTTTAATTTTGGATTTAATTTTTTGAACAGTTTTTCATTGTTTTCAAGCTGTTTATTAAAAACAAACGTAAGTGCATTTTTAAATCCATCAAGATGAGTTCCACCTTCATGTGTATTGATGTCATTTACGTAAGAATAAATTTTATCAAGATCAAATCCATCATTATATTGTAAAGATATTTCAGTTATTACATCATCCTGTTCACCAGAAATATAAATAGGCTCTTCCGGCATAACTTTTTTGTTTTCGTTAAGAAATTTTGTATATTCGTTGATTCCGCCTTCAAACTTTAATTCTACTTCTTTTGGCGTTTCAAGACGTTCATCTCTGAAAATAATTACAATTCCAGGATTTAAGAATGCAAGTTCACGAAGGCGTGCTAAAAGAACATCAAAATTGTAAGTAGTTGTTTCCTTAAATATTTCTGCATCAGATTTCCAGCGGATTGTTGTTCCATGAAGGTCTGTATCTCCCAGACATTCAACTTTTGTTGTCGGAACGCCTTTTTCATATTTTTGAAGATACTTTTTTCCTTCTCTGTTTACATATGCTTCCATCCAGACAGAAAGAGCATTTACACAAGAAACACCAACACCATGCAGACCACCGGAAACTTTGTAGTTTGATTTATCAAATTTTCCACCGGCATGAAGGCGTGTTAAAACAAGTTCAAGCGCACTTACTTTTTCAGTTGGATGAAGATCAACAGGAATACCACGACCGTCATCTTCTACACGACAGATATCATCACGTTCAAGAGCTACAACAACTTTTGTACAGTAGCCGGCCATGGCTTCATCAATAGAGTTATCAACAACTTCATAAACCAGATGATGAAGACCATTAGGACCTGTTGAACCGATATACATACCTGGTCTTTTGCGTACAGCTTCAAGACCTTTTAAAACCTGAATATTATTTGCTGAATAAGAAGATGACATGACGCTTCCTTGAATAAAACTTAAAAGCTTTTATTTGCATAAAATCAAACCTGAAATCTTTTATGTAAATTTATTTTGAAATGTTTAAAAGATTTCTTTGCTGTTTAACAGATTTAATAGAACACAAAAAAATATGCTTAATATAGTAGAAACTCGTGAAAGCCAGTATAGCCATATTGCGAAAAAAAGTAAAGGCAGAGTATAATGCACTCATGTCGACATTTGATTACAGTGATTTCTGGAACGAAGCTTACAGGCTTCTTCGTGATGAATTTACAGCAGCACAAAAAGAACAAGAATTTCTCATGTGGTTTAACATTGAATACGAATCTTCGGTTCAAGGAGTTATAACACTGGCAGTTCCATCTGCATTTATAAGAGACCAGCTTCAAAAAAGAAATTATGTTTCTTTAATTGAAAATAAACTGTTTGAAGTTCTCGGACAGCCAATAAAAACAAATTTTATTGTAAAACCTATACAGAGACCACAAACTCAAGATTTTTCTCAAGATTCAGGCATTCAAAATATAAGACAGCCGTTTCAAAATCCTTTAAATAATGTTCAAGTTCCAAATAATCAACAATCTTCTTATGGTTTTCAACAGGTTAATAATAGTTTTTCAACAGCTAATCAACATGAAACAAAAGATTATCAGATTGTTTCTAAACCAAAGCACCCTACTTTAAATGAAAAATATACTTTTGAAAAATTTGTAACCGGAGATAATAACGCATTTGCATATAATGCAGCTTTTTCAGTTTCTAAAAACCCTGGAAAAGTTTATAATCCCCTTTTAATTCTTGGAAACGTCGGTTTAGGAAAAACCCATCTTATGCAGGCTATTGGAAATTCCATTTATAATTCTCAAGGTGGAAAAATAATCTATATAACTGCAGAAAATTTTACTAACGAATTTATTGACTCAATTAATACAAAATCTCAGTCCAAATTCAAAAATAAATACAGAAGTGCAGATGTTTTATTAATTGATGATATTCACTTTCTTCAAAATAAAGAAGGAACACAGGACGAGCTTTTTTCAACATATGAAGCTTTATATGGCGCAAACAAGCAGCTTGTTTTTACATGCGATAGACCTTTGTCTGAATTAAAAAATTTAACAGACAGACTTCGTTCAAGATTTGGAAGAGGCCTTACAGTTGACCTTAATCTTCCTGATTATGAAACAAGATGTGCAATTCTTGTAAAAAAGCTTGAAGAACAGAACCAGACTCTTCCAAGAGAAGTAATTGAACTTATTGCAAAAAATGTTGCATCGAATGTTCGAGACCTTGAAGCATGTCTTACAAATGTTGTTGCATATATAGAACTTACCGGTCAGAAAGCAACTATTGAAAGCGTACAGCATCTTTTACGAGGAACTTTCAGTTCTTCTAAAAAAGACAACATTTCAATTGAAACAATTCAAAAAGTCGTTGCAGATTCTTACGGTCTTTCATGGATTGAACTGAAAGGAAAAACAAGAAAAAAACATATTGTTCTTCCACGTCATCTTGCAATGTATATTGCTAACGTTATATTTGAATATTCAACAAATGAAATTGGTTCAGAATTTGGTGGAAGAGATCATACAACAGTTATGTATGCAATTGATAAAATAAAAGATTCAATAAAAACTGATTCTTCTTTAGATCTTCAGATTCAAAGTTTAAAGAGAAAAATTGATGAATATCAGAAATAAATAAAACCACTAAAATAATAAACTGTTGATAATTTTATTTTTTTGGTGGAAAATAAGGGAAAAGTAATGAATTATTTGAATATGTGGAAAAATAAATAAAAACTTTCATTCATTTATCAACAGTTTAAAATTTTCTGTTATAATAAATTAAATAAGTTTTATGCATTTTCACAGACACTACTATTATTACTTTTAAAATTTATATATAAATATAAAAGAAGTTAGGAGGATTTATGAAATTCACTTTTGACAGAGATGCTTTATTAAAAGAAATAAGCATTGCACAGGAAATAATTTCAACAAAGAATGCTTTATCAATTCTTTCAAACGTTTATTTCAAGGCTGAAAACGGAACGCTTATTATAAAAGCAACAGATACAAAAGTTAATTTTGAAACACGTATTCCTGTTGAAATTGAAGAACCTGGTTCTACAACAGTTTTGTGTGATAAACTTCTGAACATTCTTAATACACTTCCTTCTGGCGACATTGAATTCAGACAAGAAGACATTAATATTTTTATTAAGCCTATATCAAAAAAAGCAAGCTTTAAATTAAAGAGCATTGCAAGTGACAAATTTCCTGAATTTTCTTCGAACGATACAATTCCTTATTTTGAAATTCCTGTCGGTGAATTCAAAAAGATGATTGTACAGACTGTCTTTGCAGTTTCAAATGATCAGACAAGATATTTTATGAACGGTGTTTCATTTGAGAAAAAAGATGAAAATCTTGTAATGGTTGCTACAGACGGACGCCGTCTTGCGTATATTTCTAAACCTTTAGCAAATGGAATTGATGATTTTAATCAGGTAATAATTCCAGAAAAAGTTTTAAGCATAATTTTAAGAAGAGCACCTTCTGAAGGCAATCTTTTTGTTTCTGTTCTTGATAAAACCATTTTCTTTAAGTTTGGAAATTACGATATTTCTTCTGTTCTCATTGACGGTTCTTTCCCTAATTATCAGCGGGTCATTCCAGAACACCAGGATTCAAGTTTTGAAATTGATAAAAAAGAACTGTCAGAAGCTTTAAGACGTGTAGCTCTTCTTGTTGAACAGAAATCTCATCGCGTTTATTTTGAAGTAACTCCTGGAACTTTGATTATCAGTTCACAGGAATCAGAAATAGGTACTGCAAAAGAAGAAATTCCATGTCGTTATGACGGTGAAGAAATAAAAATTGCTTTGAATTATCTTTACATTGAAGAACCTTTGAAAGTCATTGATTCTGACCGCATATGCATAGAATTCACTGAAAATATGCGTGCAATTACTTTGCGGCCAGAACCTGCAGAAGATTTTTCTCATATCATTATGCCAATGCAAATGGAGTAAACTGTGCCTTTTTTGTCACTTTCACTGACAAATTTTAGAAATCTTTGTAACAGTACTCTTGATGTTTCTGCTAAAGAAGTTTTTTTTGTCGGTGAAAACGGACAGGGAAAAAGTAATTTACTTGAATCTTTATATTATGCATCTTATGCAAGTTCTTTTAGAACTCATACTGATTCTGAAATTGCATCATATGGTTTAAAAGATTTCAGCGTCAGAACTCAGTTCAGGGACATTAACGGCAAAACGAACATTGTCGGTGTTTTTTTAAAAGACGGAAAAAAAAAGATAGAAAGAAACGGTAAGACTGTTACAGACAGAAAAGAACTTGTAAATACAATTCCATGTGTTCTTTTTTGTCACAGTGACATGGAATTTGCTTCTGGAGAACCTGAAAGAAGGCGTTTTTTTGTTGATCAGTCTTTGACAATGCATGATGCACTTTATATTGACATCTTAAGAAATTATAAAAAAGTTTTAAAATCAAGAAACATTGTTTTAAAAGAGCAGAAATATCAGCTGCTTGATGTTCTTGATATTCAGCTTGTAGAAAATGGCATTGAAATTCAAAAAAAACGAAAAGAACTTATAAGGTTTTTTGATTTATATTTTTCAGATTTGTATTATGAAATCTCCGGAATTGAAAACGTTCATATTGTGTATGCTCCTTCTTGGAAAGGAGATACTTCTGTTGAAGTTTTAGAAATTCTTTCGCAGAAAAAAGAAATAGACAAACAGATGTGCACCACAATGTCTGGACCGCACAGAGATCATATAAGATTTTTAAAAGACGGAAAACCGTTTGTACCTTGTGCTTCAACAGGTCAACGCCGTTTACTTTCAATTTTGCTGAGAATAATGCAGGCAAAATATTACATAGACCAGACACAGAAAAAACCTGTTCTTTTGATGGATGATGTTCTTCTTGAACTTGATCCGGATAAAAGGCAGAAAGTTACAGCACTGCTTCCTGATTATGACCAGCTTTTCTGTACTTTTTTGCCTGGAGAACCTTATGAAAGATATAAAAGAACAACTACAAAAGTTTATTATATAAAAAGTGGAAACTGGAATGAATGATAGTTTTTCAAAAGCTTCTGACATTATAAATAATTTTTTTGAAGTGAATGATGAAACAAAAAAAGTTATTCAGATGCTTTCAGCATGGTCAAAAATTGTTTCATCAATAAGTTATAATGGTCCACAGCTTGCAGATCATAGCCGTGTTGTAGATTATAAAAACGGTTCAATTCTTGTAGAAGCAGACCATTCAGCCTGGATTCAGATTCTGCAGATTAATAAACGATATATTCTTACAGGTTTAAAACGGTACATGCCGCAGCTTGAAATTAAGAACATAATGTTTAAACTTGCAGGTCAGCAGTTTACAAAAACGGAAACGAAAGAACCTACAAGAGCGGAGCTTCTTGATGAATTGAACAGAAAATATGCTCCACTTGAAGAAGAAGTAGAAAAAGATTATAAAAAAGACGATAAAAAAAATGTCGAAATGGATGAAAAATTAAAAGAACTCTTCGATAAATTAAAAAACGACATTCAAAGTTGTTGACCAATTGAAGTTTAGTATTTATACTAGGTAACCTGCTATTTGCTCAGCGGTAAAAAAACAAAATTCAGGCAAGTTTTAAAAACTGCCTTATCATAAAAGGAGACGTGTTCAATGAAAAGAACATATCAACCAAGCAAAGTAAAACGCAACAGAAAATTTGGTTTTCGCGCACGCATGAAGACAAGAGGCGGACGCCTCGTTCTTAAACGCCGCAGACAGAAGGGTCGTTATAAGCTTACTGTATCTGACGAGAAAAAACCTTATTGATTTCTGTAGGTGAATGAAAACGGACTTTCAAAAAACCGGTCTTTTTAAACGTGCTGAACGGATAAAAAGACCGGATGATATCCGAAAACTCTTTAAGGAAGGAAAAAAAGTCAGCGCCAATGGTGCTAAGCTTTATTTTTATGCGAATAATTCTGAAGTAAATAGAATTGTATTTGCTCTTCCACGTGGATACGGTTCAGCCGTTGAGAGAAACAAATCAAAACGGTTGAGCCGTGAAGCCTATCGTCATTTAAAATCACACCTGAACACCGGTTATGATATGCTTATTTTGGTCTATCCCGGAAATGATTCGTTCCACACGCGGTGTGAACTTATAAGATATCTCTTTACGAAAGCCGGTCTTTTAAAAACATGAAGCGATTGTTGTCACGTATCTTATGCGTTCTCATCAGAGCATATCAAGTCGGTATATCTCCTTTTTTGCCAAAAAGCTGCAGATATTATCCAACATGTTCACATTATGCCATTGAAGCTATAAATAAATATGGTCCTTTCAAAGGCTGTCTGCTCACGTCAAAACGCATATTACGTTGTCATCCTTTTCATAAAGGCGGTTATGACCCTGTTCCGTAAATTTTTTGCGGTAATGGTTATAAAACCTGGATTTTTTAAGATTTTTTTTAATGTTATATATAGTTTTTTATTAATTGTTCAGCAATTTATAAAAAGCATAAAAATGCATTTTAAATACCGTTTTCTTATGGATTCAGTTTTTGTTTGCTATTATATTTAGTAATTTAATAATCCGCCTCCCCTTTTAGGAGTTTTATTTTTAATGGACAAAAAAACACTTTTAGCTATTGTTCTTTCCTGTGTTGTTTTTGGTGTAAGTTTTTATTTACAGAACCTCTTTTTTCCTGTTGAGAACCAGACTGTTCAGGCAGTTCAGGAACCGGCTGCTGCAGATGAAAAAATAAATGAACAAACTGTTGCAGAAAACAAGATAAATACTGTTGAACCTTCTGTAATTTCAGAAGAAACAGAAGAACAGGTTCTGGAAGAAAAATATACAATCAGAACAAATCTTGTTGAAGCTGTGTTTACAAACCGCGGCGGCGATCTGATTTCTTATAAGCTTTTAGACCATAAAGATGGCGAAAATTATGTTCAGATGGCTGACAACATAACTGAAAATAAACGTGCTTTCAGTGTTTTTCTTGGTGAAAATACTGATGACCCTGTAAATGAAGTATTTAATGTAAAAAAAATTAATGACAATTCTATTGGTTTTTATAAAAATATTTCTTTGAAAAATTCAGATGGTTCAACAAGCAATTTTACCCTTATAAAGCAATATACTTTTGATCCTGATGAATATGTTTTTAAGCTTGACGTCATTATTGATGGTGATGAAAATTTCCATGGCATGAGTTTTAATAATGCAGGTTATACAATCTGTTCGGCACCTCAGCTTGGACCACAATATAATCAGAAAAAAAACAGATATGAATACCGCAATTTCATGTCTTATTCTGGTGATAAGAAAAAAAAGCAGACACTTCAGCCTGGTCAGACAAAAGACTTTACAAAACCTTTTACATGGACAGGTGTTGGTGGAAAATATTTTACAGTTCTTATAGCTCCTTCAGATTCAGATTTTTATAAATCATATTATTCAATGCTTTATGATTCAGATCCTGAATATTCTAATGCACAGGTATTTTTAACAAGAAATTCCATTTCTTCAAGAAAATCTCAGGATACATTCTATGTATATATGGGACCAAGAACTGAAAGTTCCCTTAAAAAATATAATAACGAAAAAGATAATAATTTTAGACTTTCTTCAATGCGCTTTAACGAAAGTCTTGAAACTTCCGGTTTATGGGGCTGGCTTGAGATTATTCTTAAAGCAGTTCTTGAATTATTTTATAAATTGATTCCTAACTGGGGCGTTTCAATTATTTTAATGACAGTATTTTTGCGTCTTATACTTTTTCCTCTTTCAAAAAAGCAGTCACTTTCAAGCATAAAAATGCAGGAAGTTCAGCCGCGAATGAAAGAACTTCAGGACAAATATAAGAACAATCCTGAAAAGCTTAATGCTGAAATGGCAAAGCTTTACAAGGAAACAGGCTATAATCCTGCTTCTGGTTGTCTTCCTCTTTTAATTCAGTTTCCGATTATTCTTGCAATGTATAATCTGTTTAACAATTATTTTGAATTCCGTGGAGCAATGTTCATTCCAGGATGGATTCCTGATTTGTCGACAGGCGATGTTACCGGTATTAATATTCCTTTAATTAATCAGGAACTTCATATTCTGCCGATTATATATCTTGTATCACAGTTTATTTCGACAAAAATAATGCAGGACACTTCTCCGACTCCGCAGCAGAATGATTCGATGAAGTATATGTTCTATGCAATGCCGTTAATTTTCTTTTTTGCTATTTATAATACACCTTCTGGACTTATTTTTTACTGGACTTTCAGTAACGTATTGCAGCTTGTTCAGCAGGTTATACTTAACAAAATGGTAAAAAACAAAATGAAGGAATCTGAAAAACCTGAATTAAAACTGGTAAAACCTCAACATGATAAGAAAGGAGTAAAGAAATGACATACGAATATGAAGCAAAATCTGAAAAAGAAGCCATTGAAATGGCTGCAAATGATCTCGGTCTTGAAAGAGACCAGTTTGATGTAGAGATTCTTGAAACACAACGAAACGGCATATTCAAAAAAGGATATGTAAAAATTCGTGTTCATACAGTTGATACACCAAGTCATACAAATGATTCTGAATTTGATGGTTCTATGCCTAAAGAATCAAAACTTATTGCTGACCCTCTTCCAAAAGATGAATTTGAAAAAAAGCTTATTGATTTCGTAGCTTCAATGATTCGAAAAATGGGTTATGGAGTTACTGTAGAAGTAATGTTCAGAGAAGACCACAAAGTGGGCATCCGCTTGATTTCTGATCATTCTTCAATTTTGATTGGACGCAAAGGAAAAAATCTTGATGCTTTGCAGCTTCTTGCAAATGTATATGCAGGCCGTCTTGGACACGAAGACGTACGCGTAATTCTTGATACAGAAAACTACCGCATCAGACGTGAAGAATCACTGGTAAGACTTGCTTATACAACAGCTGATAAAGTTCGTACTCAGCGAAATTCTATTTTGCTTGAACCGATGAATCCTTTTGAAAGACGTCTTATTCATACAACATTAAATGATATTCCAGATGTTGAAACCAAAAGCGAGGGAGATGGTTTATATAAACAAGTACGTGTTATATATAAAGGACTTCGCTGATAGTGAAAACTAAATATTTTGTGAAACTATTTTTTGTCTGTGCATTGCTTGTGTTTGCTTTAAATGCTTCTGCACAGACAGAATTAAATGAACTTCTTCCGGCTGAAGTTGCTGAAGAACTTTTGGCAAATGGCAAAATTGAGTGCAGTTCATACATGAAAGAATACACTCCTCATTTGTTTTTAAATACTGAATTTGGAAAAGAATGTACAAAGTTCTGGGGAAAAACAGAAAGAACAAAAGATCCTGTTTTTTATTTTGAAGCTTTATTCCTTACCAAAAAAGAGCCGTCAACGGAAGAAGGCACAAATATAGCAGATATTTCAAAAAGGGTGCGTTCTCTTTCTTCTCTTGAAGGTCTTGAATATTATTCAAATACAAAGAAAAAAATGCGCGTTCTTTACGAAGAGTCTTATTCCGTTATAAGCCCTGAAGACAGAACAAGAATTGAAGATCCGATAAACGAAGATGCAAACGGTCAGGTAATCTATTCTCTTCAAAAAGATTCAACATTTGGAAAATTTCTTTACAAATATTCTTATTTGCAGAATAAAAATGAAATGTTGATAAACATTACAAACATTGACAGTCTGTCTTTGCTTGGCGTTAAAATTATAAAACCTGAAAACATGGTAAGTACAATACTTGTTTATGATACAGGTGATTATTATGTAACGTATGCATTAGTTGAAGTTGACATCATGTCGGTTTCAATTATTGAAAATAAAATGAAAAAATCTTTTGAAGCCCGAACAGAAGCTTTGTTTACATGGCTTTTGAGCGTGTTCTCTGAGATTGATGAAAAAAATCTGAAAGCTTTGGCAGAATAAAAGCAAAGATTTTGCAAACAGTGCTGTATTGTAATGGCTGCTTTCAAAGCTGTTTTTGAAAGTAACTTAAAAAATTATAGTCTGGCAGAAAATTGTTTCTTTTAACAGGAGGAAAACAATGAAGAAATTTGCAATAACAATAATATTTTTGTGTGCGTTATTAAGTGTTGGAGGTTGTGCCCCTATGAGTAAAACTTTGGAAAAAATCAAAGGACAGGATGGTGTTTTTGCTGTTATTGAAACATCAAAAGGAGATATTCTTCTTGAGCTGTATTATAAACAGACACCATTAACTGTAACAAACTTTGTTGGTCTTGCAGAAGGAACTTTGACTGCTGCAAATAAAAAGCCTTTTTACAATGGCCTGAAATTTCATCGTGTAATCAGCAAAGCAAACGGCGATGGACAGGATTTTATGATTCAGGGTGGTGATCCAAAAGGAAACGGAACAGGTGGTCCAGGATATCGTTTCCCTGATGAAATTGTTTCATCTTTGAAATTTTCTTCTGGTGGTGTTCTTGCCATGGCAAATGCAGGTCCAGGAACAAACGGAAGCCAGTTTTTTATTACAATTACAGAAACTCCTTGGCTTAATGGAAAGCATACAATTTTTGGAAAAGTTCTTGATGGCCAGAAAGTTGTAAATACAATCCGTCAGGGTGAAATTATTAAAAAGGTAACCATTATTCGTCAGGGTGAAGAAGCAAAGGCATTTACAGCAACACAGGCAGATTTTGACCGTCTTAACAATGAAATTCAGGCAAAATTGAAGCAGGAAGCTGAAGCTGAAATGGCAGCAATGAAAAAGCAGCTTGATGAAAAATTCGGTGATTATACAATTCTTGACAATGGAATCCGTTATAAAATTACAAAAGCTGTTGACGGAGACAAAATCGGAAAAGGCAAATCTGTAAAAGTTAAATACAAGGGTTATCTTCTTGATGGCACAGTATTTGATGATTCAGATTTCCACGAACCGATTTCTTTTATAACTAATTCAGGCAGAATGATTTCAGGTTTTGATTTAATGGTTCAGGACATGAAAGTAAACGAAAAACGTTCAATCGTTTTGCCGCCAGATTATGCTTATGGTTCATCTGGTGCTGGCGGAGTAATTCCACCGAATGCTTATATCTGTTTTGATCTTGAGCTTCTTAGTGCAAAATAAAAGCAGATTATTTTAGATTGGTTTTAAGTAATGCTGAGTTTCAGTTTGAAGCTCAGCATTTTTTTTACTTCTATTCTTGTGACTGTTGTGCTGTTTTTAAAAACTGGTTGATAATGTAGCTTGCTGCAATCATGCCGGCAACCGGAGGCACAAAAGAAACGCTGCCTGGGGCAATTTTTTTTGATTGATTTTCATTTAAATTTTTTGTCTTTATTTGCAGAGGTTCTTCTTTAGAATAAACTACTGTGACTTTAGATATTTTCCGCTTTTTTAATTCATATCTCATGACACGAGCAAGAGGACACACAGAAGTTTTTGAAATGTCTGTAATTTCAAAACGTGTCGGGTCAAGTTTATTGCCGGTGCCCATGCATGAAATAAGTTCAATGCCAGCTTTTTTGGCATTTTCAATTATTAAAAGTTTTGCACTTACAGTGTCTACAGCATCAATTACAGCGTCAAAATTGCCAAAATCAATAAGATTTTCAGTTTCTTTTGAATAAAAAACTTTATGCGTTACAACGCAACATTCCGGATTTATGTCAAGAATCCTCTCTTTCATAACGTCAACTTTTGATTTTCCGGTTGTAGAATGCAGGGCAATAAGCTGCCTGTTAATATTTGAAAAAGCTACATCGTCATTGTCAATGAGCGTAATAAAACCTATGGAAGCACGTGCAAGTGCTTCGCAGGCAAAGGAACCTACCCCGCCGACACCAAAAACAGCAACTCTTTTGTTTTTTAATGTTTCCAGTGAACTGCTGCCAATTATGCGCTCCATGCGTTCAAATTCGTCGTTAATCATATTATTTTAGTGAATCTGCATAAATTTTAAGGGCTTTCAATTCATCTTTCAAAGTGTCTATGCCGCTTTGCCAGAATTCTTTTGTTTCAATATCAAAACCGGCTTTTCTGCACACTTCTTCACATGAAAGACGGCCTGTTTCAAATAAAATCTGCCTGTAAGTTTCTGCAAAAGACGGACCTTCTTTTTTATATCTGCTGTAAAGGCCGGCGCTGAAAAGCATTCCAAATGCATATGGAAAATTATAAAAATCGAGGTTTGTGCCATAATAGTGCGATTTTAATGCCCACATATACTGGTGTTTTTCAGAAAGGGCATCTCCGTAAGTTTTTTGCTGTGCTTCAAGCATAAGGCTGCAGAATTCTTCTGACGAAAGTTCGCCGTTTTCTCTGTGTTCAAAAACTGAACGTTCAAAGTAAAATCTTGAAAGTATATCAATAAGCACCTGGCAGCAGTCCTGCAGATGAAGTTCAATCATGCTGATTTTTTCAAAACCCTCTGCAGAAGAAATAATGCTTTTTTGAACAATTGTTTCTGCAAAATTAGATGCGGTTTCAGCAAGAGTTATCGGATACTGCGTCAATTCAAAATCGCGGTCTTTAATGCATGAAAAATGATATGCATGACCTAATTCATGCGCCAAAGTCGTTATGTCAGAAAATGAACCTGTAAAGTTTGATAAAACTCTTGATACTTTCTGTTTTGGAAAATCCATGCAGTAAGCACCACCAACTTTGCCGCTTCTAATTTCAGCATCTATCCAGTTATTTTTAAATGCATTTTCTGCAAAAGAACCCATATCTTTTGAAAAAGAATTAAATCTGTCAATTATATATTCTTTTGCTTCGTCAAAAGTCCAGATTTTTGAAACAAGGTTTTCTTTGGTTGAATTATCAGAAGTGCAGTTATCAACAAGAGGTGCAAAAAGATCATAAAAGGCTAATTTCGGGTTTTTCTCTTTTGGAAAAAGAATTTTTGCCTTTGTAAGCAGATATTCCTGCCAGAAAGGAATGGAATCTTCGATTGCGCCAATTAAAGAATTTAATGTTTTTTGACTGATGCGTGACTGTGTTAAAGCTTTTTCTAATGCACCGGACCAATTTCTGTGTCTGTTTAACGTAATTGTGGTGCCTTTTATGCTGTTAAGACAGGCGGCAAGTGGAATGGACATTTCATCAAGCAATCTAAGCTCTTTATTAAAAGATTCCTTTCGAACTTCGCGACTTTTATCATAAGCATCATTTCTAAGTTCATTAAAAGTTTTGCCGGATTCTTTGTCTTTAAGATTTGAAATAATCTGTTCCTGAAGCCTACTGAAACTTTCTGCACCGCTTATGTTTAGTTCTCCGGCAAGGGCTTCTTTTTCTGGACTCATGTTGTGTTTGTTTAAGTTTATTGTTTCTTCAAAAATAAAGGAATAATCTTTAAGATGTGGAAAACTTGTGTATAAATTTGTGAGAATTTGTGGATTATCTTTAACAATTTGAGAGAAAGCTGTTGAAAACTTGAGGGTAATTTGTTCAATAGCAACAAATTGGTTTTCTATGCTTGAAATCTGGTTAATAAGCTGTGAATTTGTGGTATTTACTGAATAAGATGAGTAAGCATAGGCATGAAGCGAAACGGCAAGGCTTTGAAGTTCATTATATTTTTCTAAGAAAAGATTGACCCATTGTGGAAAATCTGTGGAAAACAGTTTGTTATCAAAAAAAAGGTTCAATTCTTTTTCAAGAGCTTCCAGTCTTTTGAAATCATTTTTATATTCTTCACTTTCAAATGACTTATAAATGCAGCTTAAATCCCATTTTGGAGCTGTTATTTTGTTTTCCATTTGTTCCTCCGCTTTAAAGCGTTTTATTCGCAATAAAATTCAATTTAGAACATAATAGAAAAAGAATAAGTCTTTGTAAATTGGTTTGGTTTGGGTTTCGCTTTGGGTTGTGCTACAAATTTGAGCTGATTCGGCGAAAGGCTATCCGCTTTGCGGATAGCTGCCAGTTTGCGTGTGCGCATCTGCCACACTTTGTACAACTGGTGCGTCATGGAAGGCGCACTAATCAGAGAAGTTTTGTGAAAACAAAACTTCAGGTTACGAAATTACACGAAGTAATTTCGTAACACGCAAACTGGTAAAAGTTGGTGCGAAATGCTGCTTGATTAGGATTTATCTGCTGTAGTTTGTCTTGTCATGAATTTTGCCTAAAAGCTTTAATCTAAAGTTCTAACAATACTCATTATCAAATTACTTACAAATGTAATATGAATCCATACAAACAACTTCTTGATTTGCATTATTTATTAAGAAAACATAAGTAATGTTATTTTTAAAGACCATCAATACTCCATATGTAATAGTGTACTTGTCTGTAAATTTTTTCAGTAATTGTTTACAAGATTTTTCTTGTTTTGCTGAAATTTTTTGTTTTAAACATTGTGTTTTCTTACCTGCAAACATTTCAATTAATATTTCATCTTGTTCATAAAACGAATTAAAAGTTTCTTCATTAACGATTACAAGATTTGCCTTTTGAAAAGCATTACAATTTGCATAATATGTAGTATCACTTACTTTTTCCCATTTTATACTTGGAAACAGTACTGAACATATCAGATAAAATCCAATAAACAAAAAAAAGAGTGAATAAATTAATGTAATTTTTATATTTGTTTTTTTTCTTTTTGCTGGAAAAAATATTAAAAATAAACCCAAAAAAGCAATAAAAAAACAAAAAGGTATAATGATAATATCTGTCATATTGTCTCCGCCTTTGAAAAATGAGTTATCTCCTGCGAAAAGAGTTAAATTCACAAAAACAGCTGCAATTATTATTAAAAACGCTTTTTTCATTTTGTGCATCCTCCTAAAAATTTAAAAAGTTTTAATTATTCATAAACTTTGTTGATAATGCGTTTTTCAAAATCTTCTGAGGTTAATGGTTTGTCAAATATGTAGCCTTGAATTATATTGCAGTTTAAGTCTTTTAATATTAAAAGTTCGTCTTCCGTTTCAACACCTTCAGCAATAACTTTCATATCAAGATTTTTGGCCATGGTAATGATGTTCGAAATGACTTTTCTTGCCTTTATGTTGTCAACTATTGTTTCAATAAAGCTTTTGTCAAGTTTCAATACATTGAAGTTAAAATCCTGCAAAAGACTCAAAGAAGAATATCCTGAACCAAAATCGTCAATGGAAACTGCAATATCCTTGCTTAAAAGCACATCAATTGTATTTTTCAAGGTTTCTTTCATTTCTGCAAAAGATGTTTCTGTAAATTCAATTTCAATAAGGTTATGCGGAATGTTCCAGAAATCAATTACGTTACAGATTCGTTCTGCAACATCTTGATGTGTAAGATGCTGTTTTGAAAAGTTTACAGAAACAGTAACAGGTTCATAGCCTTTTTTAAGCCATTCATCAATTTTTTTGCAAACCTGATTCAGCATGTAAAAATCAAGTCTTTTTATAAAACCGGAGTTTTCACATATCTGAACGAAATCTCCCGGAGGAATGACTTTGCCGTTGTTGTTCCATCTTATCAAGGCTTCTGCACCAATGAGTGTTCTTGTAATTTGGTTTACTTTTGGCTGAAAAACTACAAAAAAGGCTTCGTTCAATAAAGCTTTTGAAATCTGCTGGCTTATTGTAAGTGTTCTTGAAACTTTTTCAGAAATAGTCTGGTCAAAAACCATAAAGTCTGTATTAGGTGCAGAGCGTGCAGTAAAATATGTATTTGAAATTCTATCAATAATGTCGTCTGGATTGGTTTCTTTGCCTGTAATGTTATAAAGGGCAGCACGAATCGAAAGGTTTTTTACGTCAGTAAGTTCATCTTGTTTTAAAGTATCAAGTTCAAGATGATTTAGTTTAAAAAACAAATCGTTTATACGTTCTTTTTTGGCAATAATATAAAAATTATTTCCGTTCATAAGATAGATTTTTTCATTTTCAGGTTCGTTAAATAAAATTTTTGCTTTTGAAGCAAATTCTGCAAGAATCAGATTGCCTTTTGAAAAACCGACCTGCTGGTTGATGAACATAAATCTCTTTATATTAATCTGCATTACGGCATATTCTGCACAGTTTGAACATTGAAGGATTTTTTCAAGATCTTTAAGCAAAACATATTTATTTGGAAGACCTGTCAGCTGGTCATATGTAAAAAGCTTAAGATTTTCATCTTTTTCATATTGAACGCAGTTTTCTATGCTGTTAAAACCGATTGCAATAGATTCTGCCATTTGGTGACATGAGCGGTAACCGCAGGAATGACAGTCTATATGCTTTGAAGCTTCTGTTATTTTGTACATGCGGAGGAAAACTTCGTTTATTATTTCTTCTGGAATTTTAAAAGGCTGATAATAATTTTCTTCAAAAGTACGGAAAAAATCTTTAGGATTTAAATCTTTAAAACGTTCCTGTAAAAGTTTTATTCTCTGCTGCTTTGAAAAATCTTGATTAAACGGGTATTTTTCGTCTTTTATACGCAGAAATTTAGTGCGTGTCCATTGATATTGTTCAATTATGTTTCCTATTGAATAGTTTGACTGTTCTGTGCATGGTCCAAAACAGCAGCTTCCGTCGCAATTATTTAAGTCAAGGATGACGCCGTTTTTGCAGTTTTTTTCTGAAATAATCGAAAGGGTGTTAATGTTATTTAAATCTTTCAAAAAAGAAGATTTGTTTATGATTGTTGAAGTTTCATCAAGAAACTGTTCGAGATTTTCTTTTATTCCGCCGGAAAAAGAAGAAATGGTTCCAAAGCCAGAATCAGGAACATCACTTTCAGAAAAATAACTTGAAAAATCTACATCTTTGAGTTTGTCAAAAAAGTGCTTAAAAGTAACGTTATAATCAATTAATCCGGAATTGCTGTTTTTTTGAATTTCAATTGATTTTGCAATGCACGGGCTTAAAAAAGCAATTTTATTAGAATCTTTCAGATATTTTTTTGCATAAATTGCAAGACAAAAAGCAGGCGACTGTATCGGAACAAGATAAGGAATTTGAGACGGCATAAATTTTTCGATATAATTTATGATTGAAGAGCAGGAAGAAAGGATGCCGCCTTTGTTTTTATTTTCAAGAAAATAATTTACATGTGCCCATGTTGAAATGTCTGCACCAAAACTGGCGTTGTATATTTTCTTTATGCCTAAATAGCGAAGATAACCTAAAACACCTTTTGCTATGGTTCCATAGTTAATAAAAAAAGCCGGGTCAATGGCAAGAGAGATGCTTTCACCTTTATTTAATTCTTCAAAAAAGAGATCTGTATCGTCAGTGTAGTTTCTGGCATTATGGCTGCAGATATTAAGACATTGACCGCACAAGATGCATTTTTCTGTGTCAATTCTAATGTGATTCTGATGATTGATTTGTTCTGCAACGTTTGCACCAGGAATTGGACAAACCGAAATACAGTGATTGCAGCCTATGCAATCTTCATTTGTAAAAATGTAATTCTTGTTCTTCATAAGTTACTCGACGACCATACAAAGCATTGTGTCATTAACATGCAGATTGCCAATTTGTTCACCATAAGATGTAAAACCGGCAAGCTTTACAAGTTTTTTTGCAGCTAATTGTGAAAATTCTTCAAGGTAATTTTGGTTTTTATAAAAAATTGTCCTATCGTGGCATTGAACCATAAATGCAAACGAAGGATTTGGAATGTCTTCAGTAATCTGGTTAAAGACAGCTTCATTTATATTTCTGTAATTTCCTGTTTTTAAAATGGCAACTTTTATGTTGTTATAAATTCTTGAATGAAAAGAAATTGATTTATCATCTAGGATTTTATCAATGGAAGAAATATAAATTTCATTTCCGGCAATGCGTCCGATTTTATATTCTTCTGTTTTTGTAGTCAATTCTTCTACAGAACAGCCGATTGTTTCTGCAAGAACAGCAGCAGCAGGTCTGTTATTAAATGTGTGGACAATGCGGTGCTGAACATCAACAGAGGTGACATTCAGAAACATTTCGGTTGGTTTGAAAATGTTTTCGTTGTAAATGTGAAACTTTCTGTTTCCAAAATTTATAAAACCAAATACGCAGGAATTTTCATATACTTTTCCGTTTAATGAAACATAAGTATTTGTTCTGCCATTTAAAATATTTTCCTGAGTAGTTGCTGCTGTTCCGCCTATAATCTGAATATTCAGCGGCGTACAGACTGAATTTAATGTTTCAAGTGCAAGTTCTTCTGAAAGAGAAAAAGCGGTTGTAAAAGAAAGGCATAAAGTATTGTCAACACTGCACAAGTTATTATATGCAGTTTTTACTCTTGATTCATATTTCATCGGGAAACGGTTGATTTCTTCTATTACGTTGAGCGAACAGTTTAAGCCGTTCAAAGCAAAAACAGAGACAGAATTGTAGAAACAGCCTTCAGGATTATAAGTAAAACATGCTGTTGTTCCCATTGATTGTGAAAGAGGAAAAAATTCTGCAATTAAGCTGGCAACTTTTTCAAAGATTTCAACTGGTGCAAAAAATATAATCAAAGAAGGCGTCTTAAAACTGCTGGTTGCTTCTCTGACAGCAAGAGTGACATCTTTATTTTGACTTGTGCCATAAAAAAAATTTAATTTGCTTTGCATAAAAGTCTGCTTTTTCTTTAAAAAACTTTCAAAGAAAATATATAAAGTAAGCTCATATAAAGTATAGTTGATGAAATTTTAAGAGTCAACTTTTTATTTTCAAGTTACATCAAGTTATTGTAACTTATTATGTACAGATAATTTAATCTGAATGATTGCAATAAAAATCATAAATTCATGCTTTTTATGGAGTCGTCTTGAAATACATTTTTTCACCAGTTTTTGGGTGTATAAAAGCAAGTTCAGCTGCATGAAGCATAAGCCGTTCATTTTCGCTTTGTGTTCCATAAAGATTATCTCCGATAATCGGTGCATTTAAACCGTGCACACATGAAGAATGAAGCCTTAGCTGATGCGTGCGTCCTGTTTCTGGTTCAAAACTTACTGGAATGAATTCATAATTTTCTTCAAGGTTTTTGAGCTGTTTTTTAGTCAGCTTAAAAATGGGCAATAGATTTTTTCCTTCTTCTTTATCTAAAAATTCAAAATTTGTTATGCCCCATTTTCCAAATTCTTCATCGTAAATTTGATGAGGTCTGTTTTCAACATCAAGCCGGAATGGCAGTTTAATTTTGCCGGAGAGTGAAGTTCCGTCATTTAAAGTGCAGCCTTTTCCGAATTGTGGTTTTGAACTTAAAAATGCAATGTATTTTTTATAAACTTCTCCGTTCATAAATTGCATTGATAATTTCCTATGGCTTTCTTTGTCTAAGGCTAAAACCAAAAGACCAGAAGTGTCCATATCAAGCCGATGTACAGAAGGCTGTTCAATACATTGTGGAAAGAGGATTTTCAATCTTGTTGTAACGCTGTCTGTTTTGTCTTTGCCTTTTCCGGGAATTGAAAGCAGGCCGGACTGTTTGTTTATAACGGCGATTGATTCATCCTGATATAAAATTTCGAGTCCAAGCATATGCGGCAAAAGTGGTCCGCATTTTTCGTCGCATGGAGAATAAAAATTTTTGTGGATTTTTTTGCCTGAAACAGGTTCTGTTCCATAATAAAATTCTGCAAGACTTATTGGTGTTAAATTGTGTTCAAATGCAAAGCTCAAAAGTTTTGGAGCACAACATTCGCCGCAGCCTGTCGGTGGCTGTATGTTTTCTTCAAAAATATCTTTAAATGTACGCATTTTTTTGTCTGCGCAAAAGAATTTATATAAAGAAAAAATTTCTGTCATGGAATTTTGAGATAAAGTTTTGCGCTGTTTTTGCATTGCGCTTTTTGTCCTGCGCAGTTCTTTTAATTGAAGAATCTGAATGTGAGAAGGTTTTGTTGTTTCATAAATTTTTTCAAGATTTTCAATTTCTTTTGAAATTAATGCAATTTTATCTGTTAACTGATGAATTAATAAATCAGAATCTTTTGTCATTTCATAAAAAGCTTGTGTGTCTAAAAGCGGCGGCACCCATCCTGGCACATTCCAGATGCTGTTGTATTGACCTGAAAAAGCTTTTAAAATTATTTCACTGTTATTTTCATCAAGACAGACACAAACACCAAACATTTGTCCGAGAGAATCTTTTGAACAGATAAAATCGGTTGAAAATTTTGGATTTTTGTTTTCTTCTGCTGTTTCAAAATCTATCCGTTTTTCTTCATCTAGTTTTTTCATAAGTTCAATGCAATAAAAACGGGCTTTTTCTTCTGGAAATGGTGGAAACATAAGAAAAAATTAAAAAAGAAGATTAAAAAGGTCAAGTATTATAATTGAAATTTTGGTCCTTAAAAAAATTGATTTATGGAAAGATTTCAAAAGCTTGAATCTCATTGAAAGTGTGATATATACGGACAAAAAAAACAGGGGTTTAGAAAAAATACCTAATAAAAAAGATTTACAAAAAACAATAGGTGTCGTAAAATTCATAAAATTAGTACAATCCAAAAAATTGTTTTATTCTAGGAGGAAAACCCATGCAAAACATTCCAAATGTAAAACTTGGAATTATCGCCGTAAGCCGCGACTGTTTCATTATCTCTCTTTCAGAGAGCAGAAGAGCCGCAATTAAAAAAGCTTATGGAAATGATTTGTATGAATGCAAAATCACAGTAGAAAACGAACTTGACATGCTCAAAGCTGTTGAAGACGTAAAAAAAGCAGGTTGTAATGCTCTTTGTGTTTTCTTAGGAAACTTCGGTCCAGAAACACCAGAAACATTAATTGCTAAAAATTTTGATGGTCCTGTTATGTATGCAGCGGCTGCAGAAGAAACTGGCGACAACCTTATTGACGGTCGTGGGGATGCATACTGTGGTGTTTTGAATTGTTCATATAACTTAGGTCTTCGTAAACTTAAAGCAGTTCTTCCTGAATATCCAGTAGGAACAGCAGAAGAAGTTGCAGCAATGATGAAAGATTTCATCCCGGTTGCACGTACACTTATCGGCCTTGCCCATCTTAAGATTATTACATTCGGTCCACGTCCACAGGATTTCTTTGCATGTAACGCACCAATCAAAGGTCTTTATGATCTTGGTGTTGAAATTCAGGAAAACTCAGAACTGGATCTTCTCGTTTCTTATAAAGCTCATGCCGGCGACAAACGCATTAAAGACATCATTAAAGAAATGGAAGCTGAAGGCGGAAACGCATTCCCAGAAATGCTCGAAAGAATGGCACAGTTTGAAGTTACACTTCTCGACTGGGCAGAAAAACACAAGGGTGCACGCGACTACGTTGTATTTGCTGACAAATGCTGGCCTGCATTCCCAGAAGCATTCGGATTTGAACCTTGCTATGTAAACAGCCGTCTCGCTGCAAAAGGTATTCCAGTAGCTTGTGAAGTAGATATCTTCGGTGCTCTTTCTGAATACATCGGAACTTGTGTAACAGGTGCTCCAGTAACATTGCTTGACATCAACAACACTGTTCCAGCTGATATGTACAACAAAGAAATCAAAGGCAAGTTCGGCTACGATTACAAACTTAATGATACATTCATGGGCTTCCACTGTGGAAATACACCATTCTGCCGTCTTAACAAAGATTCAAAACCAGCTGTTAAATATCAGTTGATTCAGCATCGTTTGCTTGAACCAAAAGGAAGCAAACCAGACTTTACACGTGGTACACTCGAAGGCGATATCGCAGCAGGCGAAATCACATTCTTCAGATTGCAGACAAGTGCAGATACTAAGCTCAAGGCTTACATTGCTCAAGGTGAAGTTCTCCCAGTTGCAACACGCTCATTCGGTGGTATCGGTATTTTTGCAATTCCAGAAATGGGCCGCTTCTATCGCCACGTATTGGTTGCAAAACAGTATCCACACCATGGTGCTGTAGCATTTGGTCATGTTGGAAAAGCTTTGTGGACAATCTTCCAGTATCTTGGAATTGAAGACGTTGCTTACAACCAGCCAGCTGGTGTTCTCTACAAAGACGAGAACCCATTTGCTTAATGTTCTTTTGCAGGCAAAAACCTGTAAAAGCATTAAAATCAAGTCGATGTTTTGACTGAAAACAGAGCTGTTAAAGATTTAATCTTGGTAGCTCTGTTTTTTTATGTCTTGAAGTAATTTTATAAATAATGGAATTGCGGTAAAACGCGGCTGTTCAAATATGAAGATTATGTTTCTTGGAAACAAGAATTGAACTCTATAAAAGAAAAAAAAGACAAAGCAAAATGCTTTGTCTTTTATGGAGATGAGGGGACTTGAACCCCTTACCTCTTGCATGCCATGCAAGCGCTCTAGCCAGATGAGCTACACCCCCAAAGTTTAAAAAAATATAAACTAAACACAAAAAAAGGTCAACGCAAAAGAAAATTTTAAAAGTAAAAAAATATTAAGCACATCAAATAATAATTACTTATAAAGGCAAATGTATTCTGCTGCACTGCAGCTGGACTAAACAACCGTTTGCTTAATTACTGTTTCAACATCAGATTCAGCAGAAGAAAGTAATTCTGCCTGTGTTGTTTTTGAAGAATTGTTAATTTTCTTTAAGAATTTCTTGAAATCTTCTTTATTCATTGGTTTTGCATAATAGAAACCTTGAATGAGGCTGCAGCCGATATCTTTTATAAGTGTTGCAGAAGGTTCGTCTTCAATGCCTTCGGCAAGAGTTACCATGCCTTTTTCGTTTGCCATGCTTACAAGATGTTTCAAGCAGATTAAATTCTGTTCATCTTTGCATGCAAGATCAATCAAAGACTTATCAAATTTAATTTCAAAGAAAGGATAAGACATCAAGCGTGCTGTATTAGAAAAACCTGTTCCATAATCGTCCAATGCAATCTGAATGCCCTGTTCAGTAAGTGAATCAAACATAATTGCAAAGTTTTTGTCATCTTCTGAAGCTAAGGATTCTGTAATTTCAAAGCGGAAAATTTCTTTCGGCAGGTTGTAAGACGAAATAATTTCAAGCAGATGATCAACGACATTTTCTTGAAAACATTGCATTACAGAAAGGTTTACATTGATTGTTTCTATATCTGAACCAATCAGATTAGTTTCAAGAATAAATTCACATGTTTTTTTAAGGGAAATATCTCCGATTCGAAGAATATCGCCGTTGTGTTCTGCTTCTGGAATAAAATCTACCGGAGAAATATATTTTCCATCTGCGCCTTTTAGGCGGATTAATGATTCTGCACCGATAAAACGTTTTTGCTTTATGCTGTAGATTGGCTGCAGAAAAACTTCAAATGATTCATTTTGAATTGCAGATTGAACTGTGTGAACGATTGCTTTGTTTTTGTAAAAAATATCAAAAACTGCATTATCAATTTCGCAGATTGATTTATAATCTGTCATTTTATAATGGGCTATTGCAAATTTTAAGATATCAATAATTTCGTTTGTAAGCAAAAATCTGTGTTTATCTTTTAATCTTCTGAAAATGCTCAAGTTGTCAATTTTATAGATTGAAAGAAGAATACGATAAGAAGGAATTCTTGAAGCATTCTCATTTAGGTTTATATAAAAAGGTGTTTTTGAAGTTTCCTGCAGAATTTTAGTTTTTTCAAAAGATGTTTCACCGTTTTCACAGAAAAAACCGTAAGTATTTCCTGTTATGTGAAATAAATATTTGTTTTCGCAGACATTGTTTATATGTTTGAGGTAAATTGTAAAAAGTTTGTATGCATTTGAAGTTCCAATTTGAATTTTTAAAAGATCAAAATTTTCAAGTTCAAAGAAAATTAAGGTCATGGGCTTTTTTGAATTTACAGCTGTATTAAGAAATTCTGTAAAAGCTTCTTTGTTATATGTGTCTGTAGAACGATGAATATAAGCAAGAGGATTTTTCATCGTCAAGAAACAGATAAGCAGTGAAATACTCATTCCAAACGAAATAATCAGGCAGTTTGGATGAAAATATTGATAAACCATGGCGACAAGCAGTACCAGGCTGAACGAACCGATAGAAACAATGTTTGATGTTTTGATTTTGTTTCTGAATTTTATGCAGTGAACAAAACCGAGAACTATATATGAAGCGGCAATAACATACAAAACCAGCATGCCTGATCCATGCTGGTAAATGCCGTTTTCGTCATTGAACATTGTCCAGTGTGACCACGGCGAAGTTATTGTTGTGAGCAATATGTAATAAACAGTGCCGTCCAGAAGATATTTTATTGAATTTGGAAGCTCTGCATTAGAGTGAGTAAGTGAAAGAATAAAATAATAATATAATACAGGTGTAAGATTTACTGATATTATGTGAATGATATTTGCAAAATTTGTAATTAAAGGAAGTGTTAAAGAACAATAAGTATTTGTATAAATTGAAAGCAGTTCAAAAGTAACACCCACAATCGAAGTTGCCGTAAGCATAAGAAAAGCTCTTGAATTGTGCGAAGGAAACATTCTGTATGTGAGTAATACAATAAAAATAATTAAGTTAATAATTATACTTGTTATATCAAAATAAATAATGTAATTCACATTGTATAATATAAAAGCAGTTGAACATAAAGTCTATGTTTTTTCTAAAATCTCTAAAGAAAATTAACATTGTAATAATAAAAAACATTCAAAACTTTTTAAATTCAAAGTCTAAAGCAATTTTAAAAATTGCAGTTTTCAAGGTGTTTTTTAGATTTTTAGAATTGCTGTGGAAAATTAATTTTCTTTTTGTTATGATGATTTCTAAAAGATGTTGAAAAGTATGTAACTGTATTAACTGAAGATTTTGAAAATTGATGCAAAAACTGAATACAGAAAACATCTTTTATAAAGGCTTGATTTGAACCAAGATGAACATAGTATTATTTAAAGAAAATGAAATTTCGCAAAAGCTGTCAGTAAAAGATCCTCGTGGTGAACATATAAAAAAGATTCTTCATAAAAAAGTAAATGATACTTTTGAAGCAGGTGTAATAAATGTTTCAGAAGGAACGTGCACAATTACAGAAATTAATGAAAAAGACATAGCTTTTGTATATAAAGCAGAGAAAAAAATAGTTCCGCTTTATAAAGTAAAACTTATTGTCGGTTTTCCACGACCAATTCAATTAAAAAGGTTATTAAGAGATGTTGTGAGTCTTGGCGTGCAGGAAATTCATCTTACAGGTACCGAACTTGGCGAAAAATCTTATTTGAAGTCAACTTTGCTTGAAAGAGGAGCTGCAGAAGCTGCTCTTATAGACGGTGCATGTCAGGCAAAATCTGCTGCTTTGCCTGAACTTTTTATGCATGAAAATTTGAGGGACTGCTTAAAAACAGTTTTTGACGGGCAGAATGATGAAAAAGCAGAACTGGTGCTGCTTGATAATGTCAAACCAGAATTCCGCCTTTCTGACGCCGTACAGACAAGGGCTTTTGAAAATAAAACTGTAATAGCCGCAATCGGTTCGGAGCGCGGCTGGACAGATAAAGAGCGGAATATTTTTGAACAAAGCGGTTTTAAGCTTTACAGTTTAGGAAACCGTGTTTTAAGAACAGAAACTGCATCAACAACAGCAGTTTCTTTGATATTGGCTGCGATGAATAAAATGTAAGGACTGGTTGCAGTCCTATAAATTCACATTTGAAACTTTTTGAAAAGTTCTTTTGATTTTTGGCTAAAGAGGAAAAAATATGAATCAAGATCAAATTAAAGAAATGCTTTTGAAAATTGAAGATACGGAACTTGATTTTTCTGTTACGTTTACAGGAAAAGAAAGCAAAAAAGTTAACGGTCTATATAAACCGGATACACATGAAATTCTTTTGCACACAAAAAATTTCAAGACAGATAATCAGCTTATCTATACGGCAATTCATGAATATACACATCATCTTATTACAGAAGAAAATCCGCTGAAATGTTCAGGAAGGGCACATACAAACGAATTCTGGGCTCGGTTTCATGAACTGCTTGCAAAGGCAGAAGAACAGGGGCTTTATGTGCTTGGTCTTGAAAATGCGCCAGAACTTGAGGCTTTGACTGAAGATCTGCGGAAAAATTATCTTGAAGCAAATGGTCAGCTGATGATTGAATTTGGCAAAAAACTTTCTAAGGCTTATGAACTTTGCGAAGATGCAGGAATAAGATATGAAGATTATCTTGACCGTGTGCTAAAAATTCCACGCGCAACTGCACAAAGTATAAGCAAAGTAGCCAAAGTTGAGCCGTCTGCTGCTTTAGGCTTTGATAACATGAAACTTGTTGCATCTTTGCCGGCTTCAAAACAGAAAGAAGCAGAATCTGAACTTCTTGCAGGCAAAACAGCGGATACAGTCCGTGCATTTATGAAGAAAAAGTCTGAAGAAACAGACAAAAAAGTTGTTCTTGAAAAAGAAAAACGAAGAATTGAAAAAACAATAGCACAGCTTTCTCAGCGCCTTGAGCTCATAGAAGAAAATCTGGCTAATTTGTAAAGTGTGAATTTCAGGAAGATAATTCAAAAATGCAAACTGAAAAATTTAATTTACTTTTGCAATTATGCAGAGTTGCAAAAGTAAATTAAAAACAGATTTTTATTTGTGCAGCTAAGAATTTTTTCTGTACAAAGTTTTAATTCCAAAAAGCCTGCATAAAATACGTTTCATAGCTTACGGTTTGAAAATTTTCAATGCGCAGATATGACATAAAGGCTTTGAACTGTAAAATCAGTTTACAATTTTCCAGCGGCCGTCTATGTACTTCATTCTTGAAACAGGAATTTCCAAAATACGGCCGTCGTCGCCGACCATTTTTACCATTGTAGTAAGAGGATTTGATTCAATTACCCTGAAAGACGTGCCGTCATAAAAGAATTTTACGCCTTCATTTGGCAGTTTTCGGCGTGCTTCAGAATACCAGTCGTATTCATATGAAAGACAGCACAAAAGACGGCCGCATTGACCGGAGATTTTCATGGAATTTAAAGAAAGGTTCTGGTCTTTTGCCATTCTTATTGAAACTGGTCTTAAACGGTCAGAAACTGCATGACAGCAGTAAGGGCGGCCGCATACACCTAAACCGCCGGTAATCCGAGATTCATCCCTTACGCCGATTTGCCTTAATTCAATGCGCATTTTGAAAACAGAAACAAGATCTTTTACAAGTTCCCTAAAATCAACGCGGTTTTCTGCACTAAAAAAGAAAAGTACTTTCTGTTCTTCAAGAAGATAATGAGTTGCAATAAGCTTCATATCAAGATGGTGTGCTGCAACTTTTTCCTGAAAAACTTTAAAAGCTGTTGCTTCTTTATTTTTTAAGTCTTTTGCTTTTTCCAAATCCTGTGGAGTTGCTTTCCGTTCAATCATTACAACATCATCAGGTTTAATTCCAATCGGTGTTGTTGAAATTCCCATAACGCGTGCAAGATCTTTTCCGTATCTTGAAGGAATAATTACAAAATCACCTGCTTCAAGTTTGATTCCTTCTGGAGCAGTTGCATAAACACCTTCACTTGAATATTCAAGTTTTGTTTTGTAAAGAGGTTCTGGAAAAACATAATTTTCACTTGCTTCACTGGAACGGTCATCATAAACCGGATCTTCCAGAAGTGAAAGGTCATCAACTTTGGAATCTATATCATTTTCAAAAACTTCACTCATAATTTCTCCCGTAAACTTTACATAAAAAGCAATATATAAAGCATGAAACAGAAATGCATTTTATCATATTTTTTGCGTTTATGCTCAAGGACACCGCTAAAAAATTTTTTTAAGAGTTTCCTCAAGTAATCAAATCGATTAACAAACCGTTTATTTCATCAATTTTTGCAAGAAATGCAAGCTGGTCACGCTGGTTTATTAAAACTTCTGTTGCCAGTTTTTCAAGTTTCTGGTCTATTACCTGTATTTGAAAAAATTTCTTTCGTTTTAGTACGGAACGGTTGCTTTCGTGTTTTTCAACTTCAAAACAGGTTTTTACGACATAATTGATAAAATTTTTTACTGCACGCTTATATTTCTGAATGTCTTCGTTTGTCTGGTTTTTGCGCAGGTCGTTTCCCGTAGAATATACGGAATCAAGAAGTGTTTCTACTGCTTTTTCGTATGAAAGACCGATTATTTCCGGCGGAAAACCTGCATTTCGAAGTTTCTCTTCTTCTGATTCTGAAGCATCTTTTAAAAAATCTGCAAAAATGCGTTTTTTGGTTGTTGCTTTTTTAGCTTCATTTTCTTTTTTTCGCGCTTGAGCTGTAGCAGAAAAATAAAGTGATGTTCCTAATGGGTCTAGCGAACTCATGGAAACTCCTGAATGAACAACCGGAAAGCTTTTTAGCTTTCGTGGACAGTGAATGTTTTTCCAGCAACGGCTTTTGCATCAATCCAGCGGTTTTTTGCATCTTCAAAAGCTTCTTCGTCACTTAATGTTATACATTCCCCGTTTACAAGTACATTGTCATCAAGCTGCAAATGCTTTGTAACAATGTCACCAAGAACAACTGCTTTTGAATAAAGATGCACGCCTTCTGGAGCTAAAATGTCACCTTTTATAACTCCACCGCAGACATCAACAGAATGTGCAATTATATCAGCTTTTACCCTTGCTTCAGATCCAATCCAGACATGTCCTGCAGATTCAAGCTTGCCGTCAATATCGCCGTCAATGCGGGCTATTCCAGCAGAATATAGATTACCTGTAATTGAAGAACCAACACCTACAATGGTGTTCATTGAAATGTCATCTGTATGAAAAGCCATATTATTTTGTTAAAACCACGTTTACGTATTTTGCCGGGTCAACAACGTCAGAACCAATGTGCACTTCATAATGAAGATGCGGTCCGGTTGACTTGCCGGTATTGCCGATAAGTCCGATTGTATCACCTTGCATGATAAACTGGCCTTTTTTGACAAAAACTTCCCGCATGTGTCCGTAGCGGGTATAAAATCCATGTTTGTGTTTTATAATTACATAATTACCAAGACCAGCATCATAATTGGAAGTTACGACCTGTCCATTTGCTGTTGCAATAATCGGGTCGCCTGCACGATAAGTTGAAAAGTCCATGCCTTTGTGGATGTACCACTGACCTGTAAAAGGATTTATGTTTTGTCCAAATGGCATTGAAATGTGGCCGATGCCGCCTTTTAATGGGTGTACGCTAGGAATATCTGAAAAAAGCGTACTCTGTGCCTGTAGCATTTTTCCAATTTCTTCAATTGGCTGAACGGCACCTTCAAGGTATGAAGTAAGCATTTTTATATCAGCTGTTTCTGCTGTGGTTGTTCCTGAATATTCCTGAAAATCAAAAAGTGAGGAAAGATCGCCTGCCTGTGTCTGGCCGGAAGTCTTTTTTGTCTGCTGGTTCATTCCAAGCATGGAAATTGTTTCTGATAAAGAACCCTGGAATTTTTTTGCAGCCTGAAGAAGATTTGTATTTTCATCTCTCAGTTCATCAAGACCGGCTCTTGCTTCTTTGTTTTCTGTCTGAAGTCTTGCAATTTCAGCATTTGCAGACAGTGTTGTTTTATTAAACCAGAAAAAAGAAAATAAAACTCCGGCAATTATTACGGCGCATGAAATCAAGGCAAAAAAAGTAGTCTGAAAATTCAGTACTTTGCTTTGAGAATGCGGAACTATCATGATAGTTAATTTACGGTTACAGCCGTGAAAGAAAGACGAAAAACCCCGACCGATTCCCACACCGATGCGGCCAAAGAAGCGCAAAATTGTTTGTACAACATTTTTTTCTGCGCGTTTATATCTACGTGTCCGAGCCAAGAGACAACTCCATTAGATAAAAATTTCAGCTTTTCTAAAAATCCCCGTTTTAGAAAAAATGCTGTTCTGAAACTTTTCAAAGAAATAATTGAATTTCGAAAAGAAACAATAACGTTAAATTACTTCTATAATAGCATCAATACGAAAGCCTGTCAAACTGCTGGTATGCAAAAGACTTTTTGATTGACTGTAGAAGTTTGATATGTTAGACTTATCGGCAGGAACAAAGAAAAGTTTACGTTCCGCATTATATCACTCCTGGAAGAAAGCAATGCAGTTTTTTGATACTCACGCTCATATTGGAGCCATTCATAATGACCCCATTGAGCAGCTTCGTGCTCTGCAAGAAGCGAAAAAGGCACATGTTACTCGTATCGTAAGCATTTCCAACAGTTTGCATGACTTTGGAAAAGTCTATGATAGTTTTAAATCAATGCCAAATGTATATCATGCTGTAGGTGTCGCTCCCTCAGAAGTAATGAATCCTGGAAAAAACTGGGTTCAGACAATGGAATCGTCTTTAAAACTTCCAAATGTTGTAGCTGTTGGAGAGACAGGCCTTGATTACGGCAAAAAATATGGTGACAAACATTCTCAGATTGAACTTTTTATTACACAGCTTGATCTGGCAGAAAAATATAACATGCCGGTCATAATCCACAACAGAGATGCAGGCAAAGATATTCTTGATATTTTAAAAGAAAGAATGCCGTCTGCCGGCGGTGTTTTAAATTGTTATTCTGAAAATGCAGCTTATGCAAAAGAAGCAGAAAAACTTGGTCTGTATTTTGCATTTGCAGGAAACGTTACTTACAGAAACGCACGTAATCTGCATGAAACAGTTTTGAACATTCCTTTGGACAGAATATTGATTGAATCAGAAAGTCCTTTTATGGAACCTGCAGAATATAAAGGCAAACGTAATATGCCGGCTTATTTGCCTTCAACGGCACATTTTCTGGCAGGACTTCTTGATATGGACGAAGAAGAGCTGTCTGTACTTTTGTGGAAAAACAGCTGCAGGTTCTTTCATCTGCCGGAAGATTAATTCAGAGGTCTGTTAAAACAAAGCTCTGCCTGTAAAAGGAATGTGGCTGCAATTTCTTAACATCAATGGTCTTGCTGCTTTGCGGCAAGGTCATTGATTTGCATTCGGGCAGCCAAATTATAGAAAACCTTATGGAAATTAAAAATCAGTTTTACCATCCAATATCTATAGGAAATTTAAATCTTTCCGGCAATTTATTTTTAGCACCTGTTGCAGGTTATTCAGATTGTGCTTTCCGTCATCTCTGCAGAAAAGGCGGGGCAAATTTTGCCTATACAGAAATGGTTTCCGCAGAAGCATTGGTGCGCAATTCTGGAAAAACACAGGAACTGATGGTCAGGGCACCGGATGAAGATGCTTATGCCGTTCAAATTTTTGGTGGTGATCCGCAGACAGTTGCAAAGGCAGCTTTGATTGTTGCAGAAAAAGTTGCGCCTGAAGTTATAGATTTAAATGCCGGCTGCCCTGTTCCAAAAATAATTAAAACGGGTGCAGGTTCAGCATTAACCCGCGATCCTGACAGGCTTTATGAAATTGTTAAGGAAACAGTAAAAGTTCTGTCCGAAAACCAGAAACAAATTCCACTGACAGTAAAAATAAGATCAGGCTGGGATGCAGAACATTTGACATGGAAAGAAGCTGCAACAGCTGCGCTTGAAGCAGGTGCACAGGCAATAACTTTGCATCCAAGGACAAGGGCACAAGGCTATGAAGGTAGTGCAGACTGGTCACTGCTTAAAGAACTTGTTCAGCTTATAAACGGAAAAATTCCTGTTTTTGCATCAGGTGACATATTTTCTGCAGAAAATGTCCGTGATGTCATAGCGCAGACTGGTGTAGATGCTGTTATGTTTGCACGCGGAGCAATGGGAAATCCATTTATTTTTGAAGAAACAAAACATTTTCTGCTTACCGGCGAGAAATATTCAACATTGCCGCAGAAACGGATTGTTGCTGGTATGGAAGAACTTGATATTTTAATAAACCTTAAAGGTGAATTGGTTGCATGCAGGGAAATGCGTAAAAGGTTCTGCTCTTATTCAAAAGGCTTAAGCGGCGGAAGCCAGATGAGGGCTTCAATTATAAAAGCAGATACGCGTGCAGACTATGCATCAATTTTTGCAGATTATCTTTCAGAATAAATTCATTTTCAGGCAGTAATTTCTTCAGTCTGTAAATTTCAAGTCTTTGCAGTGTCTCTAAAATTGGAATTTTGTAAGTTACATAAAAGACGTAAAACTTTCCGTAAAATAATTGATTGTCAAAATGGCTTTGGGGGGGTAAAATAAAAGCATGGCTTTTATTAATAATTTTTCTGATTTTTTTGAAATGCTTTTTTTTGGTTCTAATCCGGAAAGTCTTAAGAAACGTACTTTGCGAAAGATTGAATCTGAATTGAAATCTATGAATCCTCCAATGCTTAAGAAACGGAATATCATGCCTGCTTTTGCAGAAGGTCTTTATGTTCTTAATCAGAGTTGTCAGTCAATTTTTACAATTCTTGATGAAACACTTTTAAATACTACAAGTAATGTTTCTGCCGGTTATGTGGACATGTTGATTTCAACAGGCTTTTCATATGAAGATTGTCTTATTGTTAAATCTCTTCAGTACGAAAACCGTAAAAGTGCAATTGAAAGTTCTGAAAACGAAAAAAAAGAAATAGACCAGCAAAGAAATTCTTTGGAAAAAGTTATAAAAGACATGAATGCTTCAAATCAGATGTCGCAGATTGAAACGGTCATCATCCATTTGATACAGCTTCATGATATCTGTTCATTTGATTATATGAAATTCATATGCGCATTTGCTCCTGACTATGTAAAATCATCAAATGCAGGAAAACCGCTTTTCAGACCGGTAGAACTTGCAGACCAGGAACAGAAGCTTTTGGATTTGTATTTTGTAATAAAAGATTTCAGCATAACGGCATCTATTGCAAAAGCAATTATTGCAATTGAAGAACACAGAAAAGCTTCTGCGCTTTCCCAGGAAGACCAGAATGCAATAGTTGACAATTTAAAGCGTATATCTGCTGTTTTGACAAAGCTTGTTACACCAGACATTGTTTATAAAATGATTTGCATTCTTAAAGGTGATCCGAAATTTGAAGCAAATACAAATAAATATGAATATCACTTTCTTGAAGAATATATTAACCGTTCAAGACAGATGTTTGATGCAGATACACAGAGAATCATCAATGAACTTAAAGATGAGCGGTTGTCTGCAGAACTTGAAGAACTGTTTGTAGAAAAAGAAATGCAGAATGTTGCAGGCTATAACAATGAGAACAATGTTATTCTGCAAAAAACATCTACCCAGATGTTTATGTGGGCAACTCCACTGCAGATTGTAAAGACGTTCTTTTTCTATTATTTTTCACAGGGAATACAGGCTCTGCTTAATGATATTGTAGTTGAAGGTTTCTTTTCAAATACAAACATGCAGTCTTCTTTTGGTTCTGAAGTTTTTTATTGCGGCGGAATCATGGGTCGTATTCAGGAATTTGAACATTCTTTTGAAGATGAACAGGAAAATAACTTTGCTGCAATTGCAAGACTGGCATCAAACAGTAAAACAAACCCTGATTTGGCAAAGCGTCTTGTAACAAAAGTTTCTGAAGTTAATATGCAGGTTAAAACCATGCTTCAGACTGACATGACCAATTTTAAGAAATTGACAAGAGATGTAAAAGATCTTTTGAATGATTCTAAAAAAGGCAGTCCAGAGCTTGTTTCTAACATAAAAATGGTACTCTACTCTACTCGCAATAAAGAATATACTTCATTGCTCGAAAATCAGTTCCAATACTGGCAGAAATTCATAGAGTTTATGAAGAATTATGTCGTATTTACCGATAAAGAGTAGTATGAGTGTCGATTCAATAAAAATTTCTGCGGAAAGTCTGGAAAATTATGAAAAACAGATTTATGACTTGAAGCAGATGCTTGAAATTTCAAAAAGCTTCTCATCTGTTCTTGAAATCAAGAAAGTTATTGAATCTATTCTTTACATCTGCATGTGCCAGATGCGCACTTTAAGTGCTGCTCTTTTTACTCAAAAAGGTTTTGAAGAAACATCATTTACCCTGGATTCTAACTATAATGGTATGGTGCTTGCTTCAGACATTAATTATTCAATTCCAGAAGATCATCCGGCAATTCATCTGCTTGAAACAACAAACTCTGCATATACTTATGAAGAAATAGTTGATATTTTGAGCACTGGAAAAGAGGGCATTGATTTTCTCGAAACTTTGTATCCTTCGCTGATAGTTCCCCTTAAAGTAAAAAATCGCTTAAATGGTTTTTTGGTTTTAGGCGAAAGAATTGATTTAGGTGAAGGCAATGTTTATACAAGCTATGAAAAAAGCCAGATAATGACAATTGCTTCTTTGGCTGCAATTGCAATAAATAATGCGTCTCTTATGGATATGGCAACAACTGACATGATGACGCATCTTAAACTTAAGCATTATTTCTTTACGGTTTTAATAGACAAGCTTGATCATGCATATATAGACAAAAAGAATATTGCTGTTTTTATGCTGGACATAGACCATTTTAAAAAATTTAATGATGTTTATGGACATGCCTGCGGTGACATGGTTCTTACAGAAGTTGCCTCTCTTATTAAAGACTCCATACGCTCAGAAGATTTGGCGGCCCGTTATGGAGGAGAAGAATTTGTCGTTTTGCTTCCTGATGTTGAACAGAAAGATGCTTTTGAAATTGCTGAACGTATTCGAACTTCAATAGAACAGAAAGATTTTGTGTTTGAAAATCAGCATATGAATGTTTCGATTTCTGTTGGAATAGCAATGTATTTTGGAACAGTAGGAATGACGGCAAAAAAACTGGTAGAACAGGCAGATATGGCTCTGTATGAATCAAAAAATACCGGCAGAAATAAAACCTCAATTTATGCTGAACCAGTGCCTGCTGCTAAGCCAAAGAGAAAATCTTCTAAAAAAGCAAAAAAATAAATCTGGATGTTTCTGAAAATTTCAATTTTTAGGAATGCTGTTTCTTTTATAGGTATTTATGGGTTTTTCTTCAAAATTACGAGCGCCTTTTCGTTATGAATTCTGGAATGTGACTTTATGGTTAATTATTTTGAATATAGCAGTTTATGTTATATCTGCAATCATGCCGTTTATAAAGTCACTGCTTTCGCTTAATGTCATTTATGTAATTTACAAACACGCTTACTGGCAGTTTTTTTCTTACATGTTTGTTCATGCAAATTTTGAGCATATTTTCTGCAATATGCTTGGTCTTTTTATGTTTGGTTTTCCTGTGGAAAAAGCAATGGGATCTAAAGAATTCCTGCTTTTATATTTGCTGTCTGGCATTTTCTGTGGCATAACTTCTTTTTTGTCTTATTATTTGTCTGCATGTTGTGGAAATATAATGGGATTTTATTATTCTCTCCTGGGTGCGTCTGGCGCAATTTATGCCGTGCTGCTCAGTTATGCTGTTATTTTTCCAAGAAATACAATTTTTATTGGAATTTTTCCGCTGCCTGCTCCGATATTAATTGTTGTCTACACAATAATTGAAATTGGTAGTCAAATATTTGTTTCAAGCAATATTTCGCATTTGGCGCACCTTTCTGGTTTTGTTTTTGCTTGGTTTTATTTTATTATTCGTATGGGAATGAATCCATGGAAAATTTGGAAACAAAGTTATTAGTAAATCCTCTTTTAAAGTACAGAAAAATGCTATGCTTTTTTTTATCTGCAAGTATCTTTTTGTTCTGCTGTACAGACAGTTTTTCACAGGTTCTTGCTACACAAAAGACAATAAAATTTCCAGTCTGGGTTCTTATTGAACCAGAACCGAGTTGTGTTGAAGATCTTGATGAATCAAAAAATGGTGCTTTAACTTTTGCCATAACGCATATGCGTACTTCTGTTCCGTTTATTCTTGAAGGTCTGGTGTACGGCTGGAATTTTACCTATACGCCGTCTGATAAGCTGCGTGGTGTTGAAGAATTTTTTGAATATGAGCCTATTGCACCAATCAAAATCGGTGACAAGAACATTAGTTTTTCTCAATTGAAAACTGATGAAAGCAAGTTTTCATGCTGGGTTGCATATGAACGGACTGATTTGCAGTTTGATTTGCGGAAGCATTGGAATTCGGTTAAATTTCCAAAGATAAATGGAACAGGGTCTGGTTCCGTTCGGGATGGAGATGAAGGAATCAGGGATGCATATGCAGAAGCAATTCTTAAAGCTGTAAGGGAGTATGTGCAGGGTTTTGTGAAAAACAAGCCGAAAGAAATTTCCGGGTCTGTTCTGCTGGAAGATTTTCCTTTGTTGAGCGTGCAGTCTGGACGGTATGTTGCAAAACTTGAGCTTTTGGTAGATATTTCCAGAATTGTTCCTTATTCATCGTTTTAAATTTGACATTTTAAAGAAATCAATATATTTTAAATTAATTCCTTTTGTGGAATTCTTCAGAAATTTTGTAACATCTGAAGTACGACTTTGTTAATAGAGTAAACATGAGATTATGTATTTCATTGTTGCTAATTCTTCCGTGATAAAGCGGCTCCAATCGTCCATGGTTGCTGTTCTTCAACGGGTTTACAGGAGTTTATTATGAAGAAGAGTTTGATAATTTTTGCTTTGCTTTTTGTTGTAATTGGTGGTGTATTTGCACAGTCTCAGTCACAGAATACACAAGATTCAGTGGTTCCATTGACAGTTTTGATAACAGAACCATATGATGGTTATACTATTGCAATTGAATATACAGAAATGCTTGGTGAAGCTCGTTTTATTTATTCTACAAACCGTTTTACTTATGATGAAAACGAAGCAATCAAAGCTGTCCGCGAGCGCATTTATATGTTTACTAAAGAAAAGGGATTTTTCTCTTATTCTTATATGCGCCCGACAATTACAAAGACAGATTACGAAAAGAACAAGACTTATTTCTATTCTTTCGTATTGCTTAACAAATAAGCCTGCATAGCTTAAAGAAAAAAATGCACCTTTGAATTAGTCAAAGGTGCATTTTTTTTGGTTTTTGAAAAATATATGAGGAGCTGTTTATTCTGCTTTAATAAGCAGGCTTTGCGGTAAATCTCTGTCGCAGGGTCTTACAAAAAGATTTTCAAAAACAAATCCACAGGCACCTTTTGCAATGCTTATGGAATCCAATTTTTCAACAATAATTTCTGTTTTCTGAATGGCCGGATAAAAATGAAATCTTTCTACATAATGTTTGACCTGTTCAAAATAATCATCTGTAACAGGAATTCCGGAAATGTAAATGTAAAGCTTTTCAGCATCAAATAAAGTTGCTGTATAACTTGAAATGATTGCAATATTTTTTAATACACTTAATTGTGTTTGCGGGTTGTTTTTCATTTTTAGTTTTTCGCAATATGGAATAAAGTTATTTCCGGCAGCATATTCTTTTATGCTGAATAAATCAGGAATTTCGCCTGCACAATTATGTGCACCAACCCAAGACTGACCTTTTGAAAAAAAAGACAGACCGCTTGAGATTCTTATGAATTCATCTTCGTTTTCAGGGTTATCAATGCTTTGATGGGTCATTAAAAGGAAATTACCGAATTTTTTCTCAAAAGCAACTTTGTTCCAGCCAAGGCACCGTGTGTCGTTTTCAACAAACAAAGGAATTTCTTTTTTTCCGATGGTTTTTGGCAGTTCCCGTGGAATTGTGATTTTAAAAGGGTTTGACGCAACGATAAGTTTGTTTTCTGTGTCACATACGCCTGGTACTGCAAGCCCAACTGCAAAAATATCATAAGGAATTTCATCAAGTGTTTTTGCTAATTCTTTAAAGAGAAAGTCTGAAATTTCAGGAGATTTTATGGACCATTCTTTCTGAAATAAAACAGAACCTTGAATATTGCAGACAGCCATCCTCTGATATTCCGGCTGAATTTCTACACCTGCAACATAAAGCCTGTTTTCGTTTAAATATAATGGAATGCGTTTTGCAAAAGGGTCTTTTTTTATAAGCCAGTTGTCAGAAGCCAGATAATTGATAATGTGAGTTATCATTGCTTTGTCAACACTTAAAAGCGTGCTTAATTCTTTTCTTGTAATTCCGGGCTGCTGATAGATAAGTTTTAGAATTGAACAGATTTGCCAGAATTTTGTTTTTCCGATTGCCATTGCATCCTCATTTTAAATAGACTTTTATAATGGTTTTGGGACATTTTAAAAATGCTTTCTTAGAACTCCTTGATAAAAGGTTTTTGAAATTCAAATTGTCTAAGGAAAAGCTCTTATGTTTTAAAACCTTTTGTTGGTATTGTACAACATCAGGTATTCAAAAACAAGTTTTACAAGACATTTTTTGTCATATTGCAATATTTAAAGGCAAATTTTGTGTCGAATTTTTTACATTTCTGTTTGCAATTATTAAAAGTAAAGAACTTTTGGATACAGTTGTTTTTTGTTTTCTAACAAAACTGAAAATCTTTAAAATCAAAATTACTGCCGGGCAGAAAAATAAAAGTAACTTTATTCGAGTTTTTTACTGTTTCTGGCAAATCAAACTCAAAAAGATTAAACAGTTTGTTTTCTGGAATTTCCATAACACAGACTGTTTCTGACCTGGTGGAATCATTCGGTACAATTCTAAGTTGAATCGTGTTTGCGCCTGTCGGAGAACGTCCGTTAATTTTAAGATGTTTTGTTCCGTTTTCACCGAAATCCATGTCATAAAAATCAAAAGAAACATTATTTCCAATATTTAAGACTGCATCTGTGCTTTTTTTAAAAGAGTCGCCTGTAATGATGTCAGCGTCAAGACTTGAAAGAACAGAAAAAGCTTTTGGCGTTTTTTCAAAAACAAAACCTTTAAGCGAAAGACCTTTTTCTGTTTCAAAACTGATTGTATGAAGACCAAAAAGTCTGTGCGGCAGTTTCCATGTATTAGCCTGATAATGGTTGTATTTGCTTTGTGCTTTATAAGTCAGTTTATCAAGCAGTTTTGCATTTGAATCATCTGGTGTTCCGTCCCAGACAGAAATTTGAAGTTCATTATCAAAAGAAAAAATCGGAATTGTAAGCAGATCTGCTCCTTCTTTTCCAAAATCAACATTTTCAAAACCAATCCAGTTTCGTCCTTCAGAGAAGAAAAGACCGCCTTGAAAGCTTGAAACTTGTTCATTAAGCGAAAGTGTAGCTTTGCAGCCCGAAACAAATTCGAAAGGATTAAGATAAGCTGAACCGAAATCTGTAACGGTCATTTCATATTCAGAAATGACCTGCGGCAAATCTGTGCGATTTTTGCATGAACATCTGAGCCTGAAAGAACCATCGCTGTTTGCATTTAAAATTACATGCGAATTGTCAATATTATTGATTTTTACGCAGTCCGAATTTACTCCTTCAAGGCGAACAGCCTGCCATAAAAGTTCCTGGCTTGTCGCATTTTCCGGAAAGATTTTGGCTTCAAATTCTGCTGTTTGATTTTTTCTGTTTAAGTTTAAGCTGCCTTTTTTTAAGCAGAGTTTTATGTTTCGAATGGGAATGAACCCTGAATCATTTAAAACTGGTAATGGTTCAATTTTAGAAAAACCGTTTTCAATTGTAAGTTTTGCGCCTGCAAGTCCAGAAGATGAAACTTCTGCAATAAGTTTTTCAGATTGTGGTTCAATTATGGCAACAAGGCGTCCGCTGAAAAGATTCCGTTCATTTGTTTTGTATTGGTCAAAATCTGTACTGTCGCCGTTGTCAAGTCCGAGAAGATTTCCACCTTTTACAGAAATTTTAATGCGGTTTCTGGCATTTGAAACAAAGTTATTGTTTTTGTCTTTAGTAGAAATGCTTATAAAAACAAGTTCTGCGCCATTTCCTTCAAAATAATCTGGCAATAAGTTGGAAAACTGTTTGAAATTCCGGTTATTTATAAATTTGACACATTCGGCATTTTCTGCAGAAAGACAAATTTGAACAGGGTCTTCAAAAGAAACCTGAGAATCTTCTGCAACACAAAGATTATTTTCATCATAGGCTTTTACTTTTAAAATGCCTTTTTCATATGGAATCTGCCATTTTCCTGAAATTGATTCACCATTTTTGTGGTTATGGTCAAATATACCCAAAGAAACGTCATTTAAAAAAAGTTCGGTTCGGGCACAGTTTGAATATGCACGTATGTCAATAAGCTGGTTTTCATTAAAATCCCAATAAGGCAAAAGATGAACCATTGGTGTTTTTTTGCCGTCAGTCCATTCTGCCTGATATGCATAAAATGTGTCTTTTTCAAAACCGGCAGTGTCAATCTGCCCAAAATATGAATTTTTTGTAAAATATGGAGTTGGTTCACCAATATAATCAAAACCAGTCCAGATGAACTGTCCCATGCAGAATTCGGCATTTCTGTCTGCAATAATTGCTGCTGCACTGTTTGTGGCGCCCCAGTTTGTTGAACAGTTTTCAAGACACGAACATTGTTCATCGTCGTGTGTCAAATTGCGAAAATCTGCCGGAAAATGATAAATGCCGCGGCTTTGAAGCGTTGATGAAGTTTCGCTGCCATAAATACACCATTCTGGATAAGTTTTGTGATGTTCCTCGTACAGGCGTTCTGTATAGTTATAGCCTGCAAGATCAACTTCCTGCATGCAGCGCTGTGCACCTTGCCATGCAATATAGTTTGAAGCAATTGTAACTGGTGCTTTTTTCAGTGTGTCTGACTGGCGGACAAATTTAACGAGCTTTTTGGTTATTTCAAGCCCGTTTCCCTGATGTGTATCATAAATTTCATTGCCAATGCTCCACATGAAAACACAGACATGACTTCTGTCCCGTCTTATCCATGAAGCTGTATCTTTTGGTGACCATTCATTAAAAAAGTTTGAATAATCATAATGCGTTTTTGGTTTTTCCCACATATCATAACATTCTGAATCAATTAAAAAACCAAGTTCGTCAGCTAAATCTAAAAAAGCCGGTGCATAAGGGTTATGAGAAGTGCGTATTGCATTTACACCCATTTTTTTAAGCTTTTGAAGCTGTCGGCGTGCGGCGCATTTATTAAATGCCGCGCCTAAGGCACCTAAATCGTGGTGCATGCAGACACCATGGATTTTTAAATGTTTTCCGTTTAAAAAATAACCTTTGTTTTTGTCAAAAGTATGTGTGCAAAAGCCAATTCGTATAATGCTGCTGTCAAGAATTGTACCGTCTTTTGCACACAATTCGGTTTTCAAAAGATATAAGTTCGGTTCGTCTGTGCACCACTCTTTTATGCCTTTGACCTGAATTTTTTGAAATGAATTTGAAAAACACTGCTGGTTTTCAAGAAAAAAATATGGACTGTCGTCTGTAAAGACTGAATTTATAGAAAGAGGTGCGCTATTTTTTGCAATTTGTTTTCCACAAAGGAGCATTTGATTTTTCTGTTCTGCTTCAAAAATTGTGTGCGTTACAAAACAATCAAAAATTTCGTTTTGGCTTTCTTTGCATTTTGCATGAAAAACAGTTTCTGTCTGGATATTAAGCAGATAATCGTTATTTCCAGTTTTTTCAGTTGACCATGCAACACCATCTTGAACAATATGCGCGTCTTGTGTTGAAATCAGCCAGACATTTCTGTAAATTCCTGCGCCAGAATACCAGCGTGTGTTTGGCGAACGATACACAACAATAACTGCAATTGTGTTTATGCCTTTTTTTATAAATGGTGTAATATCAGATTCAAAAGTTGTGTAGCCGTATTTCCATTCAAAAACTTCCTGGTCGTTTATGTATATTTTAGAATCCATATAAACGCCTTCAAAACGAAGGAAAAATCTTGAATGACTGTTGAAAGTATTTTCGGACAGTTCAAAGTCTTTTTTATAGAAGCCTATGCTGTTTTCGTAAAGGTCGTTTGTGTTGTAAATAAGCCAGTCATGGGGCAGTTCAACTGCAGAAAAATCTTTTTCGGTTAAAGAATCAAATGTTTTTTTCAAATCAACCTGCTGGTCTGCGTTTTCAAGGTGAAGTTTTGAAAAAAACCAGTCATTATTAAAAAGTGTTTTCATATTTTGCCCTGTTTAATGTTTGTAAATATGCCTGTTTTTCGGATTATATCAGTTAATTTTAGTTTATCAAGTGGTTTCCCTTGGCAGGCTAACTGCAATTAGTAAAAAATGGACATGAAAAAAATCTTGATGAAGCATTAACTTTGTTTTCTTAAAAAGAACATGCAAACATTTTGCGTAAAGCAATGAAGCAGACCGAAAGTGGCCACCGAAAGCGGACGAAGTGAACGAGTGCGAAAGCTGAAGATTACCGAATTTTCGATCCGTGCAGGCAATGTATGTTCATAAAATTTTCCCGGCAACTTATGAAATCAATAAAAAAAATGAAAGACGGTTTTATTTAATGTGCATGCTTGTTTGAACTGTAAATTGTTGTTTGTTAATTTTCAGAATCGTTATCTTTGACTTCATGTTCTTGCAAAAGCGAAGCAGTTTTGCCGGAAGTTTGTGCTTCAACAAAGATAAAATCATCGGACCATTCACTTTTTATTAAAATGCCTGTTTTTCGGATTAAATCAATTAATTCTTGTTTATCAAGCGGAATATGATATGTTTTCTGGGTTCCAAATAGTGTTTTTCTGATTTCAAAAATGAGTTCTTCGAAACCTGTTTTGTTTAATGCGCTTACTCTTATTGCGTTGGCAAAATTGTTTTCTAGTTTATGCAATGTAAACATGTCTTTGACATTGTCTGTTTTGTTTAAAATAACAAGCCGTGGCGAATCGAGGGCGTCTATTTCTTTTAAAACCTGCAGAACTGTCTGATATTGTTCAAATACATTTGGATCTGACGCATCTAAAACTAAAAGCTGCAAATCTGCACGGGCAGCTTCTTCGAGCGTTGATTTAAATGCGTTTACAAGGCTGTGTGGAAGATTTGAAATAAAGCCGACCGTATCGGTGAGCAAAATGCTGTTGCCGCCGCCAAAAGAGAGACGTCTTGTTGTCGGGTCAAGTGTTGCAAATAATTTGTCTTCAACAAAAACTTCTGCACCAGTCAATGCATTAAGCAGACTTGATTTCCCGGCATTTGTATAGCCGACAAGTGCGCAGGAAGGCAGCGGCACTTTGTCGCGGCGGGAGCGCAGTGTTTCGCGTTCTTTTACAACTTTTTCAAGTTCTGTTTTTATGCGTGTAATGCGGGTCTGCACGGCGCGCCTGTCAAGTTCAAGCTTTGTTTCGCCAGAACCTTTCGCACCATAATTGCCGCCGCGCTGTTTTGCCATGTCGCCGTAACTATGGGCAAGTCTTGGAAGTGAATATTGAAGCTTTGCAAGTTCAACCTGCAGAGAAGCTTCTTTTGTGCGTGCGCGGCTTGAAAATATGCGCAAAATTACTTCGTGTCGGTCAAAAACCGGAATATTTGCAAGTTTTTCCCAGTTGCGCTGGTGTGTCGGTGAAATTTCAAAATCAAAAATAATGCAGTCTGCATTTTGTTCTTTTGCTTCGTTTGCGATTGCTGAAGCATTTCCAGAACCAATTCCAAATTTTGGCTGAGGATCTCTGTTTGAAAGCACGATGCAGTTACAGATTTCCATTCCAAGTGTCTGCACAAGACCAAAAAGTTCCTGCAGTTCTTCTTTGCCGTTTTTTTCAACGTCGGTTTTAATTGCACATTCTGGAACATTTTGAGGTTCTTTAATCTGTGGTGTGTCAAAAATGGACTGCACAGCTTTTTTAGTTTTGGCTGAATTTTTGAATTTATCAAAATGTGCAGAATTTGCAGATTCTGCCGGACAAGAAAGACCGACCAGAAAAGCCCGGACCGGTCGCTGTTCTTCTTCAAGAATTTCAATCATTTTTAAAATTTCCGGTTTTTAAATAAGAATGATTTGCAAAATTAATCATAAAAGCTGCCGGCACTAAAAGTGGGTTCGTCGCTGTCTTCATCGTTTTTTTCGGTTTCGTCAGTTTCAGCTTGAGCAGCATTTTCGTTCTGCTCTTCGTTCAAAAGGGCCTTTAATTCATCTTCAAAAGGCTTTAATTCCTGGCTTATTTTTTTTATCTGCAGACAGTCAAAAACTAAAATAGCTGCAGAAATCAAAATAATTGCAGCCATAATAGCATAAAACCACCATTGCGGATTGTCTGTTTTATAAGCCTGATAGATATAATAGCCAATAATTGCAATTACAAGGGCACAAATGCTTCTGTTGCGGTCATAGCCCTGCTTTTTTTTAGTTAAAGTTTCAACTTTATTTTCAAGTTCTTTAATTTCCATAAGATTAAGTATATAAGAAATGTGAATAAACAGCAAATGTTTAGAATCAAATCCAAAAAGGCATTTACAAAATTTATAAGATAAAGCTTTTGTAAGCTTGTGAATTATAGGCTTTCTTGGTAAACTGTTTTTATGGCAACAACTTACGATGATAAAAAAATTATTTACACAATGGATCGCGTGTCGCGTTCATACGGCACAAAAACAGTTCTTAAAGATATAAGCATTTCATATTATTACGGTGCAAAAATCGGCGTAATCGGTGAAAATGGCAGCGGAAAATCATCTTTGATGAAGATTTTTGCAGGTCTTGATACTGAATTTACCGGCGAAGCTTCGATTTTGCCTGGATATACAATTGGTTATCTGCCGCAGGAACCAGAACTTGCTGCCGGTAAAACTGTAATGGAAATTGTAAAAGAAGGTGCAGCAGAAACTGTTGCGCTTCTTGAAGAGTTTGATAAAGTAAACGAAGCATTTGGTGACCCAGATGCAGATTTTGATAAGCTTTGTGCACGTCAGGCAGAAATTCAAGAAAAACTTGATGCTCTTGATGCATGGAACCTGGACAGCCAGCTTGAACTTGCAATGGACGCTTTGCGCTGTCCTCCGTCTGACCAGATTGTTGATGTGCTTTCTGGTGGCGAGCGCCGCCGTGTAGCTCTTTGCCGCCTGCTTTTGCAGAAACCGGATATTCTGCTGCTTGACGAACCGACAAACCATCTTGATGCAGAAACTGTAGCATGGCTTGAACGTCATCTGCAGCAGTATGAAGGAACAATTATTGCCGTAACACATGACCGCTACTTTTTGGATAATGTTGCCGGCTGGATTCTGGAACTTGACCGTGGAGAAGGAATTCCGTATAAGGGCAATTATTCAGGCTGGCTTGAACAGAAAGAGAACCGCCTTAAACTCGAAGAAAAAGGTGAAAGTGAACGGCAGAAAGCACTTAAGCGTGAGCTTGAATGGATTCACATGGGCGCAAAAGGCCGTCAGGCAAAACATAAAGAGCATATTACAAAATACGAAGAGCTGCTCAATAAATCTGGCAAAGGTCAGATTAAAGATACAAAAATTACAATTCCGGCAGGTCCTCGTCTTGGAAATCTTGTAATTGAAGCTGAAAACCTTACAAAAGGATATGGTGAGCGGCTTTTATTTGAAAATTTGTCTTTTAAAGTGCCGGCTGGTGCAGTTGTTGGCATTGTCGGTCCAAACGGTGCAGGAAAAACAACTTTATTCAGATTAATTGCAGATGCTGCAGGACAGACTGTTGAAAGACTTGATGGAAAAGATGGTGGAGAAAAGCCGGACGGCGGTTCAATTCGTGTAGGCGACACTGTAAAGCTTGTTTATGTTGACCAGATGCGAAGCCTTCTTGATGATAATAAAACAGTATGGGAACAGCTTTCTGATGGACTTGATATTATCAAGCTTGGTGCAGTTGACGAAAAAGGTCATGCACTGAATGGCGAAATCCGCGAAATTAACAGCCGGGCTTATTGTTCATGGTTTAATTTTTCTGGACCAGACCAGAAAAAGAAAGTCGGAGTTCTTTCTGGCGGCGAAAAAAACCGTTTGAATCTGGGCATGATGCTGAAACAGGCTGGAAATGTACTTCTGCTTGACGAGCCGACAAACGATTTGGACGTAACGACAATTCGTGCACTTGAAGATGCAATTGAAGAATTTGCAGGCTGTGTTCTTTGTGTAAGCCATGACCGCTGGTTCTTGGACAGAATATGTACACATATTCTTGCATTTGAAAATAACAGTGAAGTAATCTGGTTTGAAGGAAACTGGTCTGACTATGCAGAATGGCACAGAAAACAAATTGGTGCTGATGCAGACCGTCCTCATAAGACAATTTACCGAAAAATGACACGATAGTTTTCAACCTGAAATGAGTTTATTAAAAAAAGAACATGAGGCACAGATGAATCCTGTGCCTCATGTTTTATATGACAAAGACATAAGACAAGCTTTGTTTGATTTTTTAGATACAATATATCCCGAAAACAGAATCATCGAAGAAAAAGAAATGGGACGTTCCCGTGCAGATGTGGTTCTTGTTACATTCAATGCAATTTATGGAATTGAAATTAAAAGCGACCAGGACACATATGCACGGTTAGAGCGACAGGTTAAAGATTACGACCGGTTTTTTAACAAAAACTATATTGTTGCAGGAACGCGGCATGCTGCTCATATAGCTGAACACGTGCCGCTGCACTGGGGAATTATTACAGTTGAATACGCTGAGGGCAAAGAAGATTTTTATGTTCTTAAAAAACCGCAGCAGAACCCGAATTTCTGTTTAAAAAATACACTTGGCCTTTTGTGGAAAAACGAACTTATACACATTCTTGCAAAAAACAAAATGCCGCTTTATAAAGACAAAAGCAAGCAGTTTATACGTGCAAGGCTTTTAAAATATGTTGAACCGAAAAAACTTCATAAAGATATTTGTGCAGAATTGATGGACAGAGATTATACGCTGCTTGAAAAACCTGTGCAAAACTCCAGAAGAACAGTAAAAACTGTTTCTAAAAAAGCATCTCCTAAAACTTCAGTTTCAAAAAATACAAAAAAAAGTTCTTTTGCATCAAAAAAGAAAAACACGCAAATCTAAAACTTTCCGTTTATTAAAAACTAGATTATACTATCTGTATGATGACAATTCCATTGACCTTAGATACATCTTCTGATGCTGTCTATGATATGCTTTTTAAGCTTAAAGTCAAAGACGTAATGAGTTCGCCTGTTTTTACAGCTGCACCGCATAATACAATGCGCGAAATTCAGCTGTTGATGAAAAGAAGCCGTGTAACAGGCATTCCGATTGTAAACGAAGAGCGCCATGTTGTCGGCATTATCTCGATGGAAGATATAGTTAATGCATTTGACAATGGCTGGCTTTTGGAACCGGCAGAAAAACACATGACAAAGCGGGTTATTTCGCTTCAAGATACAATGGCTGTTTCGTTTTGCGTTACATATTTTAACCGCTATCGTTTTGGAAGATTTCCTGTAATAGACGCAGAAGGAAGGTTGTGCGGAATTGTTACGACAACAGATGTTATTTCGGCTCTTCTTGTGGCAATGAACAAAGAAGTAGAACGGCTTGAAAGTTCTTCTGCAGAACCTAAAAAGACACAGGCTGTTGAACCGCCATGTCTTGATGCCGTGCATGGCGGAGAAGTTATTCTTGAGTGCAAGACTGAACCGTTTAATTTTGAACTTGCAGGACAGGCTTCTACAGAAATTAAGCGCCGCTTAAAAAGCAGGAACGTCGACCCGTCTTTGACAAGGCGTGTAGGCATTGCAAGCTATGAACTTGAAATTAATCAGGTTGTGCATTCTTTAGGCGGCACAATGCTTTATGTACTTACAGATAAAGAAGTTATAATAGAAGCAAAAGATATTGGTCCCGGCATTCCGGACATTGAAAAAGCTTTGACGGAAGGTTTTTCAACAGCAACAGATAAAGTGCGTGCTTTAGGTTTTGGGGCTGGAATGGGGCTGCCGAACACAAAACGTGTTGCAGATTCATTTGATATTGTTTCTACGGTTGGAAAAGGTACGACAGTTATTGCTACATTCCTACTTAATAAGGAAAATAGCTGATTCTGCAAGTTTTAAGCTTGTTTTTGGTTTGGAGGGATTATGACAATCGGTGAAATGATAAAGCTTTTAAATTTGGAAACAATTCAGGAATGTGATGTTAATAAAAACTTTAAAGATGCATATACTTCAGACTTGCTGAGCGATGTTATGGGAAACGCAAAAGATGAAAGTGTGCTGATAACAATTCAGGCACATAAAAACACAATTGCTGTTGCAACATTAAAAGATTCGCCTGCAGTAATAATATGCAACAGCCGCCCTCTTCCAGATGATATGATAAGTGCTGCAAAACAGGAAAATATCGGTATTTTCCGCTCGTCTAAAAACCAGTTTGAAATTTCAGGAATCCTTTATTCGGCTTTGACATGATTATTCTTTCAGATTTTCATATACATTCATGTTTGTCTCCCTGCGGCGATTTAATGATGGCGCCAAAAGTAATAGCTGAAAGGCTTGCTGCAAAAGGTGTAAAACTTGCTGCATTAACAGACCATAATTCGGCGTTAAATTGTCCGGCATTTAAAGCAGCCTGTGCTGAATATGGAGTTGCACCGCTTTTCGGCATTGAAGTTCAGACACAGGAAGAAATACATTTTCTGGCGCTGTTTTCTGATTTGTCTGCTGTGCTTGATTTTGGAGAAGAACTTTATGCAACATTGCCGTCGATAATGAATCACCCCGAAAAAACGGGAGCCCAGGTTTATGTAGATGAAGAAGAAAATATTATTGGAGAAGTTGAAAAATATCTTATAGCTTCTTCTGAATGGTCAATTGATAAAGTTGCTTCAAAAATTCATGCACGCGGCGGGCTTGCAATTCCGGCGCATGCAGACCGTTCGGCTTTTTCAATGTTAAGCCAGTTTGGCTGCATTATAGACGGCGATTTTGATGCAATTGAAGTTACACGCATTCCGTCAAGCGAAAACACTTTAGGCTATCCGCTTACAACGTCGTCAGATGCACATTATGTTGAACATATTGCCCGCCGCCCGTTTGAACTGGACATAAAAGATGACGAGCTTTTAAAAGCAGACGGCAGCGTAAATATTGAAACAGTAAAAAAAGCTCTTGTTTTGCGCCCAAGATAAAAGACATAAAGCTGCTTTATGCCGACTATAACTGTAACCTGTTGTACAAATTGTGAAAAAACAAATCATTAAAATTTTAGGAGATAAAATGAATAAGTTAAAGATAATTCCTTTGTTTATAATATCATTACTTGTAGTTATATTTGGCATATTTGAGTATGCTAAGTATAAATTTGCTTTGTTTATTTTTTTAACAGTTGTTTTTTTTGTAATGTTATTAATTACAAATGCTATGACAGATGGAATGGACTTTATTGACAGACATAAAACACAGTTACGTCCTGTTAGTTTAGTATTTTTTATTTTAGTAATCTTTACTGGAATAATATTAAAATTATCAGTATATATGCCATTGGGGAATAGTGGTGTAAATAATATAGACTGTTTTGAATTCATTATATTTGGAGTCGCTGGTTCCTGGTATATTTTATTTTTAAAAACATTTAAAAAGTAAATCTAAACTGATTTTGCTTGTGAGTATCTTCTATAACGTACAAATTGCGAAAAAAATAACAAAAAGGAGGCTGTACAAAATGAAAAAGAATTTATTTATATTGCTTTTTGCCGTCATTTTTATTTTTACACTTTCAGCAAGTGATATCCCTTTCTTAAAAAGCCTTTTTATAGGTGATGAAGAATATGTAAGACAGCAGATTTTAAAGAATTGCAAAGATGTAGAATCTGTTGAAATTATACCACCAGCTTCTAACAAAAACGATTACACTTATTATATACATGTATATTTAACGAATAATCGATATTTACAGTTTTCTGGAATGCTGCATCGTTTTATAAGCGATAATTATTCTAGATTTCCAATGAGACTTTGGCAAATAAATGATTTGTGCCCGGTTATGTATTCTTATGATGCTGGGCGTTATGATCTTGATTCTTTGTTATATTACATTGAACTTAAAATATTCGAAGTAAAATTATTAAAAGGAATTATACCTCACCAGATAATTGATAATATGCTTGATGTTATCAATAATATTGATGAAGTTTACAGTTTTATTTCTGATTTACCAGAATTGCCAGCTGGTGAATCTTTTTATAACAAATATAAACATTTTAGGTATACATATAATAGCTCATTGGCAACACAAATTCCAGAAGAGTTTAAAAATGATATTCCTTTTTCTATATTTCAAAAAGAAGAATGTGACTTTGGAACTTATGAGAGTGGTTATAAGTTTTATAAAATGTCTGTGGATAGAGCTGTAAAAGAAAACAATTATGGTAATTTAAAATTCAAACATGAAAAACCATAAATATTTAATTTGCAGCTAAGTTCCTTGTAGTTTTTGCAAAGCAAAAACTACAGCGTTTCGCGGGCTGTATTCTAATCTGTAGAACCAATCCCAAAGTGAAACCCAAAGCAAGTCACCTGTCGCATCAGCCAAAAACTGGCAGGTTCCGCCAGATTTCGTTCAAACTTGTGACACAATTTAACGCGAACCGAAAATCGTAGTTAAAATCCGAAAATTTCAAGCCGGTGTGTTTTGCCAAGCTGAATTAGTGCATTTTTTGTGGATAATTCAGGCTGTTTATCTTTGAAATTGTTCAAGTCAATTGTGAATCTGTTCATTGAAAAATGCTGAAAAATAAGAAGCATGTCTGAAAAACTTCTGTCAGATTTTTCCATATCAGCACATATTTTTTTATAAGTTTGAATAAATGTTGTTTTATAGTCTTCAAAAATTCCTGCTTTTTTCAGTTCGCTGTAGCCTATAAGCCATAAAAAAGGTTTTTCATCGTCGTTTTCGGCTTGTTTATAAAGGTCGTGCTGCAGCATAACTGTCTGCTGTGCAAGCCAGATCTGGCTTTCTTTAAATATTCGCAGTATGCATTCTCCGGCAGGCGTCTGTTCATTTTTTGCCGCTGCCATAATGTAAGCTAAATCTTTTGTTTTCGGGCTGTGTACAGGCGTTTTATTCAAGATTATGGCGTTTTTTCTAAAATCAATTTTCATTTCAGGTGTGTCTGCAAAAAACTTTGCACCAAGTTTTCCGGCCTGACCGACAAGATATGCCCTGTTTTGTGCTGCCTGTTCGTTTTTTCCAGGGTTGTCGCCTATTACAATAAGTTTTATCTGGTCGTCTTCGCCGATTTTATCAAGAGCAGTATTGTATACAATTGGTGTTTCAACAATAAATTCCGGCGTGTTGCCGGCTTTTTGTGATTTTTCCTGTATAGTTTTTAAAAGCCAAAAAGCTTTTTTCTGTTCAAGTTCGTACTGCCATTCTTCTGTCTGTTTTTTAAATGACTGTCTGAAATTCGAAAAAATTTGAAATTGATTTTTGTTCATATTTAAAGATTAAAGACAAATCTTTTTGGGGTCAAGTTAAATTAAAGTAATTTTTAAGTTTGAAATTCAAAAATTATATGCGTTTTCTACATTTTTTGCTTTTTGAAAAGTGCAAAAAAATGCCTCCTGTTATTCACAGGAGGCATCTATTAGATTTTTAATCTAATATAGAGCTAAAACTCTTATTTGTAGAGTTCAACAAGCTTCATCAAGTGTTCATAACGAGCTTTTGCTGTTTCTTCATTTCTCTTGAAGAGAGCTTCTGCACGTTCTGGGAACTTGCGTGTCAATGAAGAATAGCGTGTTTCGTTAGCAAGGAATGCCTGGTAAGAACCGTCACCTGCTTTTGAAGTCAATGTGAATGGGTTCTTTCCTTCTGCTTTGAGAGCCGGGTTGAAACTGAACAAGTTCCAGTAACCAGCAGCAACAGCAGCTTTCATTTCATCCTGGCAGTGGTTCATACCACCCTTAACACCGTGCAATTCACATGGTGCATAACCAATGATGAGTGAAGGACCGTTGTAAGCTTCTGCTTCTGCAATAGCTTTTACAGCCTGTGCTGGGTTTGCACCCAAAGCAATCTGTGCAACGTAAACATAACCGTAGCTCATTGCGATTTCTGCCAGAGATTTCTTGTTAATATCTTTACCGGCAGCAGCAAACTGGCAAACTTCACCAATATTAGAAGCCTTAGATGCCTGTCCGCCTGTATTTGAGTACATTTCTGTATCGAATACCATAACGTTAACGTTTTCGCCAGATGCGAGAACGTGGTCGAGTCCGCCGTAGCCAATATCATAAGCCCAGCCGTCACCACCCATAATCCATACAGATTTTTTGTTAAGGTAGTCTTTCTTTTCAAGGATTTCATCTTTGCAGCTGCAGTCGAGTTTTTCGAGTTCTGCAATGAGTGCTTTTGTTGGCTCAACGTTAGCAATTGTGCTGTCTTTTGTTTCCATGAACTTAGCAATTGCATCTTTGAGGGATGCAGATGCTTTGTCGCTAGAAGCAATTTCGTTAAGCTTTGCAATCAAGCTGTCGCGGATGTATTTCTGACCCATGTACATACCAAGACCATGTTCAGCGTTGTCTTCAAACAATGAGTTTGCCCAAGCTGGACCTTTCTTTGAGTCTTTGTTGATTGTATATGGACATGTAGCAGCAGGACCGCCCCAGATTGAAGAACAACCAGTTGCGTTAGAGATGTACATGTTTTCACCGAAGAGCTGAGTAATCAAGCGTGCATAAGAAGTTTCTGCACAACCTGCACATGAACCAGAGAATTCAAGAAGCGGCTGGTTGAACTGGCTTCCTTTTGGAGTAAGGTCGTTCATGCCGGCATCTGTTTTCTTTGAAACATTTGCAACGAGGTAGTCGAATACTGGCTGCTGTGGAAGAACGTCTTCCTGTGGAACCATTGTGATTGCTTTTGTTGGACAAACAGTAACACATTCGCCACAACCCATACAGTCGAGTGGAGTAACAGCCATTGTGTATTTGTACTGAGAAGCTTTTGGTTTTGTATCAACTGCAACAAGGTTAGATGGAGCAGCTTTAACTTCTGCATCAGAAAGAAGGTATGGACGGATTGTTGCATGTGAACATACGAATGCACAGTTGTTGCACTGAATACATTTTGCTGCATCCCATGCTGGAACCATAACTGCTGTTCCGCGTTTTTCGTAAGCAGAAGCACCAAGTTCGAACTGACCGTCTGCGCAATCTTTGAAAGCTGAAACTGGAAGTGAATCACCATCCATAAGGGCAATTGGGTTCATCAGTTTTTCTACCATTGCTACAGTTTTTGCTTCGCCTTTGAGAGCTGGTTTTGCAGCATCTGCAGGTGGGTTAGCCCAAGAAGCTGGAACAGAAACCTTATGAAGGGCATCTTTTCCAAGGTCAATAGCTTTGCAGTTCATGTCTACAACGTCCTGACCCTTCTTAGAGAACTTAGCAACAACCTTTTCTTTCATGTATTTGATTGCTTCATCGATTGGCAGAACTTTTGCCAATGTGAAGAATGCACTCTGAAGAACTGTTGATGTGCGTTTTCCAAGACCAACTTCTGTTGCAAGTTTAACAGCATTGATTGTGTAAACAGTAATGTTGTTTTCTGCAATGTATTTTTTTGCTTCAGCTGGCAGATATTTGTCCAATTCTTCATCAGACCACTGACAGTTGATAAGGAAAGTACCGTTCTTTTTAACGTCCTGAACCATCTTATAGCCTTTGATGATATAAGACTGGTTATGACATGCAACAAGGTCAGCCTGGTTGATGTAGTATGGGCTCTTGATTGGTTTGTCACCAAATCTCAAGTGAGAAATTGTGATACCGCCAGTTTTCTTTGAGTCATACTGGAAATAAGCCTGGATGAATTTGTCTGTGTGGTCACCAATGATCTTTGTAGAGTCTTTGTTTGCACCGACAGTACCGTCACCACCGATACCCCAGAATTTACATTCAACAGTACCAGCTGCTGCTGTAATTGGAGCAGGTTTTACTTCTGGCAGAGAGAGGTTTGTAACATCGTCTGTAATTCCAAGTGTAAAACGTGCTTTTGGAGAATCTTTTGCAAGTTCTGTAAATACAGCAAATACGCTTGATGGAGGTGTATCTTTTGAACCAAGACCATAGCGTCCGCCGCAAAGTTTAACGTCGCAAAGACCAGCTTCACGCAATGTTGTAGCAACATCGAGGTAAAGTGGTTCACCAAGAGAACCTGGTTCCTTTGTGCGGTCAAGGACAGCAAGCTTTTTGCATGTTTTTGGAAGTTTCTCAAGGAATGCTTCTGAAACCCAAGGACGATAGAGGCGAACTTTGATAAGTCCAACTTTTTCGCCACGTGCGTTCAAATAGTCAATTACTTCTTCTGCAACGTCACAGAATGAACCCATACAAACAATTACGCGGTCTGCATCTGGTGCACCGTAGTAGTTGAAAAGGTCATAGTTTGTGCCGAGTTTAACATTGATTTTTGCCATGTATTTTTTAACAATTGCCGGCAAGTCAAGGTAAACTGAGTTACAAGCTTCGCGGTGCTGGAAGAAAACGTCTCCGTTTTCATGTGAACCGCGCATTGCTGGGTGGTTTGGATTAAGGGCATGTGCACGGAAAGCTTTTACAGCGTTCATGTCACACATTTCTTTAAGGTCTTCATAATCCCAAGTTTCAATTTTCTGAATTTCAT
>JAKSTS010000019.1 GCA_024402455.1 Treponemataceae bacterium | reverse complement strand
TCTTGTTCTCTGTGAAGGGGAAACTGAAGAAGCTTACATCAACTTTCTGAAACAGCGTTATAGACTTCCAATAAAGATTGTCCCAAAAATTGTGGGAAGCAGTTTATATCCAAAGAAAATTGAACAATACAAAAAGGACCTTACATCAACTCCCTCTGAAATAAAGACATTTTTTCTGTGTATTTTCCATAAGCATTTCCTATTTGAAAGAAGTATAGGTAAATATCATTCCCAAGTCACGGGAATATATAAAAAAAAACATTACAATGCAGAACATTCAAGTACTTTTCTTTCCTGTGGAAACTGACCTCGACGATATTGAAGCTTCTGTATAAAAAAAATCCCGAACAATGTTCGGGATTTCAATGTGTTTGAATTTACTGATTATTCAATATAGCCGAATCAGGCTATTTTTCAAATACAATTTCAATTACTTCTTCCATTCTTGAAACAGGATGGAACGTCAAGCCTTTTTTTACATGTTCCGGAATATCATCCAAATCGCGCACATTCTGCTTTGGAATGATAATGTGCTTGATTTTATTGCGCTTTGCCGCCACAGTTTTTTCCTTCAAGCCGCCAATCGGCAAAACCTGACCAGTCAAAGACAATTCGCCAGTCATTGCAAGCTTTGGCTTTATTGTCTTGTCTTGAATCAAAGAGAGCAATGTTGTTGCCATTGTTATGCCGGCAGAAGGTCCGTCTTTTGGTGTTGCGCCTTCTGGAATATGCAGATGAATCGAATTCTTTTCGAACCAGTCCGGACTTACGATTCTTTCCTGTACGACATAACGGTGAACCCAGCTCAAAGCAATTTCTGCAGATTCTTTCATTACATCGCCCATCTGACCTGTAAGTCTGAAACCTTCTTTTCCGGCATGAGCAACAGCTTCAATAATCAATGTGTCGCCACCCATGCTTGTCCATGCAAGACCAATTGCTGTTCCTGACCTGTCTGCCTTTTTGATTTCTTCTTCATCAAAAATCGGGTTACCAAGATATTTCTGCACATCATTTGCTTCAATTTCGCGTTTTTCAGCGAGCACTGCATTTCTTGCTTCGTCGTTTTCTGCTGCAAGGCATGCATCTGAAGTCAAAAGTTCGGTTGCAATTTTTCGATGAATCTTATCAAGATTTTTTTCAAAATTGCGGACGCCTGCTTCTCTTGCATAGCTATTTGCAATAAGCAGCAGCATCTCTTTAGAATACTTAATCTGACCTTTTTTAAGTCCGTTCCGTTCAAGACTGCGCGGAACAAGATATTTCTTTGCAATTTCAACTTTTTCCTGATCAATATAACCAGAAAGCCTGATAACTTCAGCACGGTCAATCAAAGGTTCAGGAATTGAATCAAAAGAGTTTGCCGTCAAAATAAAAACAATGTTAGAAACATCAAATGGCAGATCAAGATAATGGTCTCTAAAAGAAACATTCTGTTCAGGGTCAAGCACTTCAAGCAATGCCGAAGCCGGATCTCCTTGATAAGAAGAACCCATCTTGTCAATTTCATCAATGAGGAAAACAGGACTCTTTGATTTTGCAATCTTTAATCCCTGTATGATTTTTCCAGGCATTGCACCAATATAAGTGCGTCTGTGCCCTTTTATTTCTGCTTCGTCACGCATGCCACCAACAGAAAAACGGAAGAACGGCTTGTTCATTGCATTTGCGATTGAACGGCCTAAACTTGTTTTACCAACTCCTGGAGGACCAACAAGCAGAATAATTGAACCTTTGCAGTCTTTCTTTAATTTCCGCACAGCAAGATATTCAATAATACGCTTTTTAACGTCATCAAGACCATAATGGTCGCTTTCAAGAATTTTCTTTGCTTTTACAAGATCATAATCTTCTGGTTCAGGGTCTCCCCACGGAAGATTTGCAATTATTTCAAGATAATTGCGCGAAATCATATATTCACTTGAATTCGGATCCATAAGCGCAAATTTTTCAAGTTCAGAATCAACAGCTTCTTTTATTTCACCTTCAAAATTAAAAGCATCAAGCTTTTCTTTGAATTTCTGATATTCTGAGCTTTTTGCATCTACAGTCATGCCCAATTCTTCTTTAATGGCTTTAAGCTCTTCCCGAAGGAAATACTCGCGCTGACTTTTTTCAATGCGGTCGTTTATCTCATTTTGAATTTTTTTCTGAATGCGAAGCAGTTCCTGTTCTTTTTTAATAAAGACAAGCACCTGCTCCATTCGCTGGCGGACATTCTGCATTTCAAGAATGCGCTGCTGGTCATCTTTTTCGACATTCAAAATTGAAGCAATAAAATCAGCAACTTTTCCAGGATGATCAATATTTACAATGTTCAGGCGCATTTCTTCTGAAAAAAGCGGATTGTTTTCAGAAACTTCTTTCATTTCGCTGAGTAATGCACGAGTCAATGCTTTTACTTCAAATGTGTCGTCTTCTTCATCTTCAAGATATTCAACAATTGCCACAATAGGTGCTTTTTCAGAAAGCACTTTGCGGATTTTAAAACGCTTGATTGTTGAAATAAAAATGTTTACACCGCCATCTGGAAGATTGATTTTTTTGACAATACGTGCTGCTGTTCCAACAGAATGCAAATCAGACACAGAAGGAGATTCAACATCGTTTTTTGTCATAACAACACCAATAAGCCCATCAGATTCAGCTGCATTTTCAACAACATTTGTATCATCAGCAGAATTAATCATTAAAGGTGTAAAAATTCCAGGAAAGATTGGTCTGCCAGACAATGGAATAATGCAAAGCTTATTAGAAAGCGTCTGTTCTACTGTTACTATATTTGGTTCAGACATAAATACCTCTCTCGTATTCAGAGCAACTTGCTGTAATCATTTCTAAAAATCACTAGCAACTTTTAGAAACAACCTTATTTTTAAAGAAATTTTCAAGAAACCAAAAAATTAAGGAAACTAATTTTTCAGCAGTTTCAATTTCAGATTTAATTTGCAGTAAATTTCTTTTATCTTATTGAAACACGGCATTTTAATGTAATTTTGTTTTTCAAAAACACCTACATTAAATATGCTGATTTTTTTTGATAAAGGCAAATATTTTTTGCTTAAAATTCAAAATAAATTAGAACATTTCCAAATGATTTTTTTGAGCATCACGCCGCTTTTAGAACTGTTTCCAGATTTCTAAATGAAACTTTAAAATATACACCCCGGACGAACTGTCCTGGCATTTAATGCGCCACATTCTGCGCCTGCCTTAATTGCGCTTTCAAAACCTTTTCCGTCTGCCAGCGCTGCTGCAAAACCGGCCGTAAAAGAATCTCCACATCCAATTGTATTAACAATATCTTGAGGCGCAACATTTACAGCAGGCACATCGTAAAAAGTTTTGCCGTCAAAAGCAAGAATCGATAATTCGCCTCTTGTTATAACCGAACAAATTCCATACTTTTCAAACAGCATCAAAAGCAAATCATTTATCTGTTTTATTGAAAAATCTGCATCTTGTTTTGCAAAAGTTTCTTTCAGCTCCTGAACATTTGGTTTTATAATCATCGGCACTTCTAAAGAATTTATGCGGTTTGATTCAAGACATTTTAAAAGTTCAATTAAATCTCTGCCTCTTATGTCAAGCACAGTTAAAATATTTTTTGCATGTGCTTTAAGCGCAAAGTCTGCAAATAGAGAATCATTAAAACCAGGAGCTTTGCTTCCAGAAATTATTAAAGCTTCAATTTTTTTATCTTTTTCAAATTGATTTTCTGCCTGAAAAGAACCATTCAAAATATCATCAAATGCTTTTTTCAAACGAATTTCTGTTTCGGAATCAACTTTATTTCCATTTTCAACCAATTCTGTTATCAGGCGTTTAGCATTGTTTTGACAACTTTCATCTATTATTGTTGTGCATGTTCTGGCTCGTGCAGAAGTCAAAATTGAACATAAACTGATATTCTGATTTTTAAGATTTGTCCGAAAATAATTTTCATCTTCCAATGCAAGCTGTGTAACATGAAGAACAGGCTTTTTCAATTGCGCAAGCACACGGCTTACGTTAATGCCTTTTCCAGAAACATCTGTAAATGATTGACTTGCACGGTTAACCTGACCAAGCTCAAATTTTTGAAAGCACAGAGATTTTTGAATTGTCGGATTTAAACAGAGTGTTAAAAACATAAAACCAAAAAAACTGCCTAATTGATTCTGTCGGGCAAGCGGAATTCGAATCCGCGACCCCAAGTCCCCCAGACTTGTACGCTAACCAGCTGCGCTATTGCCCGACAAAAGCAACTAAACAGTTTGTTTATTAGCACACCATATCAATAAACAATTTGATTGTCAACGCAGTTTTTTAATTGAACAGCTTAAGGCAGTCAATCGTTAACAGTTGCAGAGCAGGCTTGCAGCAGACAGATTAATGCAAATATGTTCCATTCTGCGATGTAGAAAAAAATGCAGCATATTAAAATTAATTTTATTTTTTGAATACAATCAGTTTACTTATTACATAATTCAAGATAATTACAACAATCTGTGCAACAAGTTTTACGACAACAGTATTAAAGCCAAGCCATGTAATAAAGACAGCAATTATCAGTTCTTCTACAAGCAGTGTAAATAATCTTCCGGCAAAAAAGCTTAGCAGCTGCTTTATAAAAGCTTTTACTGTTTCAACGTGTCCGTCAAAAACCCAGACCTTGTTTGTAAAATACTGGAATAAAACGCAAACTGTCCAGCAGATTATATTGTTTACAAGTTCATTTATATGGAAGAATTTATTAATTGCAAAAAACAGCCCCAGATTCAAAAAAAATGCTGTTCCGCCAAAAAACAAATAAAGCAAAGCTTCTTTATATTTCAGATAAAACGGTTCAAATATATTAAGTACCGGCAAATGCATAAGTTTGTCAAAAATATCTTTTTTAGGCGCAGCATTGTTTTCTTTTTCAATCTGATCAACTATTTCGTTTAATTCATCGTTCACTTTGTTTTCCTCAAATTTATTTTATGATATTAAAAGCATACACCAATTATCTTTTATTGACTATACACTGCAAAACAAACAATGAACAACCCCGGCACAACTTCCACGCAGCACACCGAAATATTAAAATCTGCACACGAATAAAAAATGTATCAGACATTTATTCTAAAGTTGTTATTTTCTTCTGCCGATAGGAAAACGAAAGGCTCGAATTGTATTCAGAGCCCTAAACCGGTGCTTTTTTATAGAAAAAACATCGGAAAATCAGCTTGGTAAATAAAAAATTGAATTTCTTCAGTTTTGTTTCTAATGCAGATTTTAAAATTGCTTGATTTTTGTAACTACAAACACGCAAAAACTACATATGATAAACTCTAATTTTTTATGTTTGGAATTTATCATATCAGTCATAAGGATTTCATAAATGAAAAAACGTCAAATCGTGGCCTCTTCAATTGTAATCATAACATTCCTTTCAATGCTTTCATCGTGCGTTTCAGGAGCTGTTGCAGGTGTTCTTGCTCCGACAGCAGTGGCTGCAATTGCAAGCGGAATAATTGGAATTGGAGAAGTTCCAGAAAAAGTACCGGAAGAACCTGCACCACCTAAACCTGTAGAAGATGACAGCCATCCGGTGCCAACATTAAAAGGCAAACCGATTGCTAAAACCGACAAAAAAACAGAATCATCTTCTGAAACATTTGAATATGATTCAAACGACGATTTTATTTATGACGACGATGATGATTTTATTTATGACACAGATGATTCAGCAAATAATGCAAATCAAAACAGTTCAAATATTACTTTTAACACAAAAGACAACGATTTATATTCACAGTTTAAGCCTTCTCAATCAGATGAAAATGCATCAAATCAAGCAGTTTCGTCTGGAAAAACTTATAATTCTTCAGATGTTCAATACACAAGCGACTGGAATGTAATCAACCTTATCCTTTCAGGGCATGTTGAAGAAGCAAAAGCCGAACTTGACAGAACAAAAGCTTATAACAATACAGATTCATTCGGTTACAGTGCTTTACATGCAGCTGCAATGGCAAACAATGCAGAATTAATCAGATGGCTTATTGCACGTGGTGCAAACCCGGAACTTAAAAACAATCTTGGCGATACTCCAATTTTTACAGCAATTAATTACATGGCTGTTGATGCAGCACAGGCTCTGGTTGACACCGGTGCAAATTATTTTGCAGTAAATAAAGACGGAAAAATGGCATTTTCTGCCGGCATCGAAAAAGATAAAGATTTTTATCCAGTTTTTGTAATAAAACCAGTTGAAGAAGTGCGCGACATACGCGGACAGACAATCGTTCATTATTTTGTAAGAAATGAAGATATCGAAGGTGTTGCACTTTGTATCGAACGGGATCTTAATCTTGACATTCGTGACAACAACGGTTTAACACCACTCGCTCTTGCTTATACAAACACAGAAAGTGCAACAAGTGCAACCATAGCAGCTGCTTTTATTCTTGCCGGTGTTTCACCAGTCAAAGGCGACTTTGAATATTTTGAAAACACAGTAAAAACAAGAAATGCGAGACAGACGTTTGAAGATGACCAGACAGCACTGCATCTTGCTGTTGTAAAAAATCACTATGGAATTGCAGAATATCTTATTTCGTGCGGTTCTTTGCTTGATGCGCAGGACATTTCTGGCGCTACCCCACTCCATCTTGCAGTTCGTTACGGACGCATCAGACATGCTCAGCTTTTAATAAAAGCAGGTGCAAATGTTGACGCATGCGATTCAACATTAAAAACACCGCTTTTAATTACTGCACCAAAAGAAGCACAGGACGAAATATATGCATTGCTGCTAGAAAACAACGCAGATGCTTCTGTTCAAGATCTTTATGGCGACAATGCACTGCACATTGCAACAATGGGTGCAATGTCAAGCGCACATGTCATAAGACTTATTAACGCAGGTGCAAAAATTAACGCATATAACAAAAAAGGTTTAACACCTCTTGCACAGGCTGTTGCTTCAAAAAATGTTGAACATATAAAAATTTATTCAACACATGGCGCAGATATTTTTGCAGCAGACATAAACGGAAACACACCGCTTTCAAGAAGTTTACGCGACGGTAATATCTTAAAGATTCTTGTAAATGCTTCTAACATAAAAGTTACAGATGCTTATGGAAATACACCGCTTCACATTGCTCTTGAACAGAAAGCAACAGCCGGCAGCGTGCGTTATCTGCTTGACGCAGGCATTGCAGTAGATGTAGCAAACTGTTATGGCGAAACACCTCTTTTTAGTGCAACAAAATCTGACAACTACCAGGGTGTTCAGCAGTTAATAAAAGCAGGTGCAATTAAAAACATTACAGACAACCAGGGCAACACTGCACTTCATGCCTGTGTACGCTGGGCTGCAGAAAAGAGCTGTGCAAAACTTCTTGCAGCAGGTTATGATGTAAATATTAAAAACCAGTCTGGAAAAACGCCTCTTGCAGAAGCAGCAAGACAAAACCGTATAGAAATTATGAAGCAGTTAATTTCAAAAGGTGCAGACATTAATTCGCAGGATGTAACAGGAAAAAGCATATTAATGGATGCAGTTCAATGCAAAAACCCTGTAGCAGCTTCAATTCTTTTACAGAAAGGTGCAGACCCTACACTTACAGACGTTTATGGAAGAAACGTTTTTCACGAAGCTACAACAACAGAAATTGAAGAGATTATCAGTTTAATTCAGAAAACAGGTCTCAACCCTCTTTCTACAGATTTGCACGGCAAAACACCTTTTGGAATTATTATTAGAAAAGACAACAAGATTATTCAGACAACACTTGGTACTAACCGCAATGTTACAGACATAAACAATAACAATCCTTTCCACATTGCAGTATATGAAAATGCACCAATTTCTGTTTTTGAATTTCTTTTAAGCCACGGTTATAACCTTAACTGGAAAAACAACGCAGGTAAAACACCAATTCAACTTGCAATTTCAAATGGGATGAATGAAGCTGTTCAATTTATGCTTAAAAACGGCGCAGATGTTTACAGTCTTGATGCAACAGGACAGAATGCTGTAACAACATCAATCAAAGACAATCCTTCGGTACTTATTGATATTTTGAGCGCAAATAAAAATACAGTTGATGCAAACGGCAACAGCATTCTGCATTTTGCAGCCCAATGCGCAGACGCAAACACAATTGCAGTTTTAATTCAATATGGTGCAAATAAATATGCACAGAATAAAAGAGGAGAAACTCCTTTTGATGTTGCAAGAAATTGCAGCAGAGCAAATGATGTTCTTCAGGCATTAAAGTAATTAACAGCTGGTTCTAAAATTTATTTTTTGAAATGCATCCCTAAAGTTGAACAAATAAAGTTTAATTTTGGAGGTGCATTTTTTTTGCCTTTTCCAAAAAAATTTATTCTATCAATATGACACAACGCATAGCGTTATTTTTTCTGCAAAAACAGGTAGAAAAACCACGTAAGAATAAAAAACAGGCTGTCATTTATCTAAAATGATTAAATGACAGCCTGTTTTTTCAACCTCTACTGAGAGTTCTTGAAATTCTCAAGTACTTTTCTAAAAGCACCATTCTCTTTTTTTAGTTCACGAGAGCCACGTGTTATTTTACAAAGACTCATACCGTAATTCTTTGCAATTTCACGCTGTGTTGTTCCGCGGTCAATTTCGCGTACCAAAAGCCAGCGGTTTGCAATATCCACGACTTCAGCCTCTGTAAGCAAACATTCAAGAAACTCCTGCATGTTTTTCTCTGTTTCAATCTGTGTCAAAGCAATGCACAGCTCTTTAAGAGATTTCTTTGTATTTTCGTTATACTTCATAGAAACGATTATACACGTTTTTTTAGAAAATTTCCACAAAAAAACTTTATTTATTGAAATTTATTTTACTTTATTAAACAATCCTAAAATTTTCAATAGCAAATTTTATGCATACAAACCAATTACAAACTGCAGTTCTGCTGCTTTTATTATAAGAAAAATTCACTTGCATTTTTCTTTATTAACAATGCAAGTGAATCAAGTGGCATATTTAAAGTTTCTGCAACAAAACGATATGTATGTTCTATTAATAAAGGTGTGTTCACTTTGCCTCTAAACGGCACTGGCGCAAGATAAGGCGCGTCTGTTTCCAATAAAAGCAAATCTTTCGGCACATAACGAAGAAGTTCGCAATTAGTTTCTTTCTGTGCATTTTTGCCAAACGTAATTGTACCAGAAAAAGAAATGCGGCAGCCTAAATCAAGAAACATTCTTGCAGCCTTTCTGTCATATGAAAAACAGTGAATTACGACACGATTGTGTGTACCGTTTTTTAAGACACCATAAGTTTCTTCAAAAGCATCCCTTGAATGCACAATCAACGGCAGATTAAACCTTTTTGCAAGTTCAACCTGCATTGCAAACAGTTCTTCTTCTGCCAGAAGATGTGCCTCGCCAGCTTCTTTCGGATTTTCTCTTCTGTCAAAACCGCATTCACCTATAGCACAAATTTCTTTTTTGGCAACAGCAAATTCTTCAAGTATTTTCTTTAATTTTTCGCATTCTTCAAATCGATTTTGAATATCTTCTTTTGCAGGCCATATTCCAGCCGAAAAATGCAAAAATGAGTCTGTTCCTGTTATTTCTTTTGCAATTTCCCTGTTTTTCCTGTGTTCATAATAGTCATCTGCTTTAGTTCCTGCATCAAGCATAAAAGGAATTTCATTAAAATCGCTGCATGTATATTCCCTAAAAAACTCAGCAATGTCTATTCCTTTTTCTTTCATCATGTCTAAATGACAATGTGTATCGGTAAACATATCTTGACCAAACCCTTTTATTTTTATATTATATTATATCTTTTTAAGATTTGCCGGAATGGTGGAATAGGTAGACACAAGGGACTTAAAATCCCTCGACCGTTAAAAAGTCGTGCCAGTTCGATTCTGGTTTCCGGCAATATCTTTTGTCTTACAGATTATCAATTTTCAAAAAAGCTTCAAACCTTGCGATTTGAAGCTTTTTTTTTATCCCGGTCTTTTTCTAATCAGCATATTATGCACAGAAAACAAAAATTTTGCCGTTAAAAAGTAATTGACTTTCATGAACTTTATTATAACGCACCATCGTAACAAACCGAATAAATATACTTTTTTTGCATTATATTATTCGCCGCTTGAATAAAATTACAAAGAGCCTGTCAAATTCATGACAGGCTCATATTCAGCATTTTTTTAAGATGTTTTTTAATCTATTTTGTCTGGCTGAACATAGAAGCAATTTCGCTTCGCCATTCAGCTTTTTTCTCTCTGTCTTCCCACTCAATTATGCGTTGAATTTTAAATCGTCTTAAATCATGAGGATTTTCAAAATAAGCAACTGCAAATCTGCCTTGCCCGATATATGTTATTTTTTCATTTTCACCAAGTTTTTCTGATTCATTCAATTTCTGCAAAACACAATCGAAATGAACAGGTTCAAGTGTTTCTTTATTACACATTGCAGAAGGCAAATCCAAAATAGGTTCACCACAAAAAGCACATATCGGTGTATCTAATTTTGGAGACTCAACAGGAGAATCTTTCTCTGTTGCTCTATAAGGTTTCTGCTCGTTTGTTTTATGGTTTACATGTTTATTGCCAAAACGATTATTTTCTTTTCCAGCATTTTTTTTATTCTGATTAGGACGGTGACCAGAAAAAGATTTGCCGTAATGATTTACAGAACTATCTTGTGCCATAAAAACTTTGTCCTTGTGTCATTTTTTTATCTACCACGAGATTATTGCTCAAAACCTGCGCAATACGTTGTATAGCGCCGTCTATATAAGCCGGATCGTGAATTTTTGTCTGTAATTCTGCGACACGCGCCGAACGTTCTGCTTTTGCAGCAGCTTTTTTTGATACAGAACTCATAAGGTCTCCGAAAAAGCATTCTCTATGTGGTAAATTTCATCTTGCCCAGCCATATCAAGGGCAATCAAATCAAAACGCACATAGCACTCATTATATTGTCGATGTTCCACAAGAAAACATTTAGCCGTTTTAATTATTCTTTTTTGTTTATAAGAGCCGACAGCTTGAGCAAGACTGAAAAAATCTCCTCTTGGCCAGGTTTTTACTTCAACAAAAACTACGGTATCATTCTTGCGGACAATTATATCCACTTCGCCATATCTTGAACGATAGTTACGTTCAAGAACTTCATATCCAGCGTCCTGCAAAAATTTTGCAGCACGCTCTTCACCTTCATTTCCTGTCTGCTTATTCGAGCTTTCCATGAAGATCTTTTGCATCCAAAGCACGCACAATAAATAATTTGCGCATACCTTCAAGTTTCACCACAGGACCAGTGTTATTCGGATATTTTTTGCCAGTTTCTGACATAAGAATACGAATATCTGGTCTCAACGGAGAAGAATCGTTTCCCTGAACGACACGCCCGATTGAAGCATCGCTTAACAGTACAAGTGAACCAATCGGATAAACACCCATACACTGAATAAATGCACGGACAACTTCAGGTGAAAAATGATGACAGTTGTCGCTGATTAAAACACGCATCGCTTCATAACCGAGCATTGACGTGCGGTAAGCTTTTTCAGTTACCATAGCCTCAAATGCATCTGTAACAGCAAGAATTGCTGCTCCAGTACTGATTTCGTCCCCTTTAAGGCCACGCGGATAACCGTTTCCATCCCAATGCTCATGATGCTGTGTAATCATATCGGTAACTTCTGCCGGACAGTGAAGCAAAGAACCAGCCATATGTGCACCTTCTATCGTGTGCATCTTCAATTTTGAAAATTCTTCAGAAAGCAGTGAAGTCTTTTTTGAAATCAAAGATTCAGGCAATATGAACATTCCGATATCATGAACAAGAGCACCAGTTACATACAGCTTAATCTTTTTAGGCGAAATGCCTAACTTTTTAGAAATCAAATATGTAAGAATTGCCGAATCAACAGCAGCCTGAGCAAAATCATGTTTTTTGGCTTCTCCCATGAGCAAAAAGCCTGTAACAAAAGTGGCATTTTTTTCAATCAGACTGTACAACTGATTTGAAAGGCTTTCTATATACGAAACAATATCCGAAGCAGCCCCGGCACGAATTGATTCAATAATCATTCCCATAGCAGAAATCAATTCACAATAGCTTATAAAAAGCGGATTTTCATCAATTCTGCCGACATATTCATCTGTTAATTCGCTGTCATTTTCCCGTGGAACAGCATAAGCCCCGGAAGATGTTGTTTCTTCGGTTTCTAATTCCTCAATTTCTTCTGGCGCGCCCAAAAGTTCATCCAAATCAATTGAAGCCTTCGGAAGAAGATGCCCATATGTAACTACATACGGAATATTCCATCTCTGCAATGTTTCCAGATGAAATTTACGAATCGGTTTTTTCTCTGCAAGAAACATATATTTTCCGTCATCAAAAAAAACCGGTGCAGAAAATTTCATTCCAAGTTCAAGCAAATCACTGTTAATTTTGTTCATCACGCATCCTGAGCAGAAAAGCAAAAACTCCTGCAATAACTTCGTATGTTTCCGGCGGTATATAATCGCCTATCTCATACAATGAAAGAATATCTGCAGTCAAATCGTCTTTTACGATATAAACAGAATTTTCTTCAGCAATTTCAAGAATTCGTTCAGCATAGTTGCCCTTGCCTTTGGCGACTATAAAAGGAGCGTCTGCCCCAGCAGGGTAAGAAAGCGCAATTGCAGTCTTTTTGCTCATGCTTCCTCATCCACTCCTTTTATGAACAACTCACTGTCTACAAAGCATTCATTCTGCAAATTCTGGCTATAAGTAATTTTAACACTGCGCCCCTCTTCTGCAGCAAAAATACTTTCCAAAATTTGTGTAAAATGTCCCACCTCATTTTTTGAAGCTTCAGGCACGACAGCATAACGAATCTCAAATGCCTTATGCATATTTTTCGGCGGAAAAAATTCAAAAATCAAGGACTTTTCTTCATTTTTAGCATTTACATAAAACTTTTTAACAGAATGAATTGTTTTATCCAAAAGAATGCGTATTGTACCGTGCCAGAGTTGATTTTTGAGCTGTTTTTCAAACGGCAAAACAATCCAATGAGAATCTGAATTGCCAAGATGATTTGATAACGTTAAAAGTCCCTGCTTTGCCCCCAGCGCATCAGCTACATTTGAATAAATAAAATCCAAAAAAGAATCTGTTTTCTTTTCTGGCAGAAGATTTGTTTTTCTGGGTTTTAATTCAGTTTCAAGCAAAGACAAAATTTCTTCAATTGTGTCATCAGAAGGTTCAATGCCTTTAGATTTAAGATAAGCTGCAATTTCCGCTGCTTTATTTTCTTTTGTACCAAATGATTTTGCTTTTTTTTGTAATTTGACTAATTCTTGCTTAGAAAAATATACGCCGTTTTCGCGCATAAACTGCAAAAGTTTAAGGGAAGTTTCATCCTGCAAAAGACCCATTTTTGCAAACATCTGCGCATAAATTTCGTCTTTATTTAAAAGCCCCTGCTCATCAATGTTTTCTGCTTTTTCTTTTAACAAAGGCACAAGATGAACATTTCCATTTACAACTTTTAATTGTGCTTTAAATGAATCGCCTGCCTTTAATGCACCAAATTCTTCTTTTGTGCCGGCTTCAAAAACATTTCCGGCAAAAGAAACAAGCAGCCTGCCATTTTTCGATTCTCCAAGCACTCTTACAAAAACAAAGCCGCCATCCTTCAAATTATTTGAAGAAAAAGCGGCTTTATCTAAAGAAATTCCAGTTAATGCGTGTGTTGAAAAATCTGCCATCATGCTGACTTTCTCCACACGCAGGAATAATTACATAAAAAACTAGTCAGCTTTTTTTGTAATAAGTTCTTTAATTTTTGCATCTTTACCAATCTTTTCGCGGATGTAATAAAGCTTAGAACGACGTACTTTTCCAGGACGTACAAGTTCAACTTTTGCAATGCGCGGTGAGTTGATTGGGAAAACACGTTCCACACCAACACCATAAGAGTTCTTGCGAACTGTGAAAGTCTTTGAAACACCAGCACCCTTAATGCAGATTACCAAACCTTCATAAATCTGAATGCGTTCTGTTTTTCCTTCAATAATTTTAAAGAAAACTTTTACAGTATCACCAACTTTGAATGGTGTAATATCATCTCTAGTTTGAGCAGCTTCGATAGTCTTAATTATGTCCATCTTTGTCTCCTGTTTGTTCAACTCTGCGTTTTCTTCGCAGTTTCTTAGGCTGGGCAACCAGCGTACCGGTTAACTCGCCAATCATGAACTCTGCTTCTTTCGAAAGAGTTCCAGCCTGCCGTGCCGCCACAATTAAATCTGGTCTTACCGCAAGAGTTTTTGCCAGTCTCTTTTTCAAGCGCCATTTCCGAATATTTTCGTGATGACCTGACAAAAGCACTTCGGGCACCTGCATGCCTTTGTAAACTTCCGGCCGCGTATACTGCGGATACTCCAAAAGTCCGTCAGAATAACTTTCTTCGTCTAAAGATTCCCGGGAAATAACACCATCTATTAAACGATAGACAGTATCAATTACTACAAGAGCAGCAACTTCGCCAGATGACATTACATAATCTCCAATCGAGATTTCGTCATCAACACGAGAATCAATTATCCGCTGGTCAATACCTTCGTATCTTCCGCAGATAAAAACCAAATCAGTTTCCTGACTCAATTCCTGTGCAAGTTTCTGTGTAAGAGGCTTGCCTGAAGGCGTTACATAGATAACGCGCTTCTTCCAAGATTCTACAGAATCAAGCGCAGCTCCGAGGGTTTCTGGCAACATAAGCATTCCAGCCCCACCCCCGTACGGGTTATCGTCACAAGTTTTATGTTTATCAAAAGCAAAATCTCTGATATTCACCAAGTCGTAGGCAATAATTCCCTTTTTTACAGCCTTAGCCATTATTGAACTTTCAAAAAAGGCTTTTGGTATTTCAGGGAACAAGGTCAGCACATGGAATTTCATAGACTACTCCAGAATCCAGAGGTGCATCAGCTGTGCTGTTTTGCGTTCAATATCAATTTCACCGATAAATTCATTCTTAAAAGGAATCAACCGGGTTTTTGTATTGTTTCCGCCATAACCTGCAAAGCTCTCAGATAAAGAAACCTCTAAAAGGTAACCGGCTCCGCCTTCCGTTACGCTTGTAATCGTACCTATTTCAATAGGCGCAGTCTTCGCTGCACACCCGTCTTGCCCGCTATAAATAAGCGTGCATTGTATTAGATCTTCAACATAGTACTCGCCCTCTTTTAAAGGACAAGCCATGTCACGTGGCACAACAATTTCCCAGTTGCGATACTTTTCAGCATCTTCAGGGCTGTCAATGCCTGCACATTTCATCAGCAGATTAGAAACACAACCTTCAACCGATTCAACAGCAAAAAGTTTTTCTGCATCTCCTTTCCGCAAAGTAACTTCTTTTAATTGAGCAAAATGCTCGCATTCTCCAGAAGTACTCTCCACTTTAAATTTACCCGTTAAGCCATGCGAACCGCGGATAATTCCTACAACAAACCGCTGATTTGATGTACCAGAGCGCTGCTCCATCAGTCAAGGATTTCCAGCGTGTAACGCTTTCCGGTTTTTCCGGCAGAAGCACTTAATACAGTACGCAAAGCTTTTGCAATACGACCATATTTTCCAATTACTTTACCGATATCAGCTTGGGCAACTCTCAATTCAAGAACTGCACCTTTTTCACCTTCAACCTCGTTTACTGAGACAGCTCCGGGATCATCGACCAATGATTTGGCTACATATTCAATCAGGTCTTTTTCCACCCCAATACTCCTCAAAAATTAGATGTGAAAGTTTTTCTTGTTGAAAATCTTGCGGACTGTGTCTGTTGGCTGTGCACCAACGCCAATCCAGTAGCGAGCTCTTTCTTCATTGAAAGAAATCTGATTTTCTTCTTTTTCGATAGGATGATATACACCAATCTCTTCGATTGTTGTACCGTCACGAGGTTTGCGAACGTCCTGAACTACGATGCGGTAGAAAGGGCGGCCTTTTGTTCCAAACTTCTTAAGTCTGATTTTAACCACTTGAAACTCCAATAATAGATTTTACCCTATAAAGGGTCGATTCTCTTTTTATACAAAAAACAGCATAAAAAGTCAATATTTGCGGACAAGTATCGTCAAAACAAGACATTGCAAAGGAAGAAATTAACAAAAGAACATGGCGGAGTTTGAAGCATTAAAAGCAAAATGCTCAGACTGTAAAAATGCAGGACGGAGGTGCAGTAAATGAGTTTGAAATGCGTAATAACACTGGCTGCAATCTGCATAGTTGCCATATGGTGGTTTTTTGATTCATGCAAAAGATTTGACAGAAACCTTGACCATGAAGAAGACCAGGACAATAAAACAGAATGACGAACCTCGACGCAGAGCGTTCGAGGTATCGTCGTTCTAAAAGGAAATTGCACTCCAGGTTCAATACCCTTCATACGACGCAGAGCGTCGGGGTATTGAACCCGTCGGCGCGAATAAATGACAGCCGTCAAGGGGATGTTTCAAAAGTGCTGCTGCAAAAACTTTTCGAGCATCCCCTTTTTTATGTCCACAGATTGAATTGAAGGAGAATGAACAAATGACAGACGAAGAAAAGGCAAAAGAATATATAAAAAGACGATATCCTCACATTATGAGTAAAGACATGAAAGAGTTTGTAAAAAACATATATCTTACAGGACTTGCCGAAGGCAGAAAAAGTGCTTTAACGCAAGATGAAAAAAATAAAAAAAGCCCCGAAAATTAAGCTGATTTTGCTTGCTTTTTTCGGGGCGTGTGGTATATTGAAAATACAGATTGATGCTTAACAATTTGGGATTTTTCCGTAAAAGCGGAACGTACGTCGCCCCTTTAAACCTTGCACTTAAGCAATGCAAACTGGCGGCGGTAAAACGTTTCGCTTTTATAATTTAAAAATCCTTCCATTCAGCAAAACAAATATTTTTTGAATCTTGTTAGAAGTTCTTTCAAGACGATTCTGTATCGTTTCTCTTATCTCTTTTTCAGGTAAATCTGTTATAATATCAAGAGCAGCGACAGAACATTCTTGATGAATTGCATCTCTAAGTCGGCTATCAACAGAAGAAAGGCTACTACATTCTTTTATATCTCCCAACTCTCCGTCAATAAGCATGTCAGGACTTTTTGCCTTATTTGTTCTTGGCAAAAGATAAACTTTGTGATTATCTTCAAAAAGCCTTTTTGCTACAGACATTTCATGTTCTGAGTATTTCCAATTTTTTGCTTTCTGAATATAACCACCTTTTTTATTTATGTAAACAGTTTCAAAGCCTTTCAAAAGTTCTGGAAAATATGATTTCATTCCTAGTTTATGTGCAAAGGACACTATGTCCGCCATAATGCCAAATTTTTCAGCTTTCTTAATCATTGAAGTTGTCATCTTCCAAAATCTCTCTTTCTCGAGCGGATTTCCTCCAAATTCTTTCTGAGGCTTGAACTTGCTTCTGCGGAAGCTGTTCATGCTGGGGTTGTCTACGTTGTAGCCTGCCTTGCCTATCATTGAACCGTAAACGGGGCATATGCTTGTGCGGCAGTTGAAGTGATATGGGGGAAAGCCGTATGTTTTCCAGAACTGGTGGTTTACGGGCAGAATCATTCCGTAGCCTGTTGTTTTATCAAGAAGGCTTCTGCAGAACGGGCTTGTGCGGCTGTCTTCTATTACCATAAGCTGAAATGCTTTTACGTTTGTTTCCTGGTATTTTTGCAGTTTGCCTGCAATGTATGCGCTTTGCGTATTTGTGCGGAATACTGTTTCCCAGTAGTTAGGGTTCAGCGTGCCTTTGCCGTTTAATGTTTCTTTTACGGTCTGCCATGTTGCAGCATATGTTTCGCCGTCTTTTATTGCGCGTGTCAAAATCTTTTTTGCTTTTTCTATTTCTTCTGCCGTGCCAAGCTTTGCAACGGTAAAGGCACGGAAGCGGAGCTTGGGTTCCAATTTTTTCCATTCAGCTTTTGTAAGCGGCACTTTGCTTTTTAAAAAGTCTATTGCTTCTGTAAAAGGGATTTTATTGTTCTTTATGGGAATGCCTGCTGTTTGTGCAAGCGTTTTAAAGCAGCCGGAGTAAAAACCTAAGTGTTAAAATTCGCTTGCGGGTCTTAACATTTTGACATATATTAAATATATGGCGGTAATTATTCCTGTCGCCGGCGGAAAAGGCGGTGTAGGCAAAAGCGTACTTTCTCTTAATTTATCTGTAGCAATGGCTGCACAGTACAAGCATGTCATCTTGTGCGACCTTGACTTTGGAGGCGCAAACTTGCACACAATGCTTGGTTTAAAAAACAATCAGGCAGGACTTGGACATTTTATCAATAAGCTTGAAACAGACATGAATGCTCTTGTTCAATCAACCGGCATCCCTAACCTTCACTTTATTGCCGGAGACTGTCTTTTTCCAGGTGCCGCCAACATGGACTATTTTACAAAGCAGAAAATCATGCGGGACATTGCAAAACTGGACTGCGATTATATTCTGCTGGATTTAGGTGCAGGTTCGGCACACAATCAGGTTGATTTTTTTATAATGACCAATAACGGACTTCTTGTTGTTACGCCAGAAATTACATCAATTTTGAATGCATATTCATTCTTAAAATCTGTCGTATACAGATTCTGTTACAGAAGCTATTCACCCAAAAGCGAAGCACGCACAATATTGAAAAATGCTATTTTACAGCGGCTTGAAGGCAGAGATTATTCTTTTGAACAAATCTTAACCGTAATAGACGAAGCATTGCCAGGCGAAGGAACACGTGTATTCGAACTTTTAAAACAGTTCAGACCTCGTGTCATAATGAATATGGGTCGCGCAATGCAAAATACCGAAATGGGCTACAGACTTCAGCAGCTTGCGCATAATAAACTTGCAATTGACATGGAATTCATTGGTTATCTGCCATACGACGAAAGTGTTCAGTATGCAATTGCACAGCGCCAGCCTGCAGCAATCGCATATCCGAATTCGCTTTTTTCAAAGTCTTTGCAGCCAGTCGTTCAAAGATTATATGCAGGAGGTTCCGGCATATTGCCGCTGCATGATGCACCAGAAGATTTTACAGACATTGTAAAAGAATTTTATGAAAACAAAGCCACATTGGCAAAACATACTTAAAATAAAGAGAGAACTAGACTTATGAACACATCCACAATTCTTAAAAACTTAAAATCAATCAGCGATGCAAGCGGTCAGGACTTTCTTGAACTCAGTACAAATTTTCCAGTTCTTGTTGGTGAACTGAACCATGTTAAAAAAGAAAATGAAACTGTACAAAACAATGAAAATTTTCACCGTTTTGAACAGCTTAAAAGAGATTTAGATACAATTCTCAAAAAACAGGACAAAATTATTCATCAGAATAAAGAAATTGCTGTAAACTTCAGAAACCGAAACGTTGAACTGGTAAACAGCTTTGCCAACAGAATGGAACTTTTAACATCCATGAATTCCTTGATTCAAAAAATCAAAGATGAAAGCAGCGAAATGGAATTAATTTCGCTTAATGCAATGGTTGTTTCCATTAAATCTGGCAAAGAAGGACAAGCCTTTTCTTATATTACTTCGAACCTCAAGCAGCTTTCTCTTCGCCTTATTGCACAGTCTGATGCACTTATTGCAAACGAACAGGCCATTACAGAAAACATTACGACACTTCAAACAACAATTGAAGACGTTGAAAGAATTTCCACAAAAACAACCAATTCTGAAGCCGGCGGCAACTCTGATATTTCACAGGTGCTTGACGGAATAATGGAAAATCTTAATCAAATGTTCAACAATGCAGCAGAAGTCCGTCAGCCGATTCTAAAAGCAATGGAATGCATTCAGATGCAGGACATTATCCGTCAGTCGCTTGACGATGTAATAATGACTGTTTCAAGAATCAAAGACAGCGATAAAATTGAAGATTTTGCTGACCTTGACGACCAGCTTGACCAGGCAAGCTTTAATGTGCAGCTTACAGATATTGCAATACAGCTTCTCGGAAACATCAACAAAAAACTCGTTGACAGCATTTCTGTTTTTAAAGAAAACCGCGACAAGATAAATTTTATCCTCGGAGCAGTTGAAAGCATGAGGCAGTCGTTTATAAAGACATGTCTTCAGGATTCAAACAAAAGCACAAGCCTACAAGGCTGCATTTTGAAAACTTCAGAAGAATTTTCAAAATTCATTTCAAGTTTCAAATCTTACCAGACAGCACAGGAACAGGTCCTCGACAAATCAAACGTAATTCAGAATTCAGTTCAGCGAATTCAGCTTTGTTTCTCAGACTTTTTCCCGATTATCAACAACCTGACTTATGTTGCAATCGCCCAAAGAATTGAAGTTGCCCGAAATACAAACATCAATTCGATAAAATCAACAGTTGAATACATGTCTGACCTGATTGTGCAGACAGACCATAACGTGCAGGAAGCACAGGATTTGCTGCAGGACTTTATTGATAACAGTACAAAACAGATCAGAAACTTTTCTGTTGAAGCAGAAGCTGACAGAAAGATTTTTTCTGCAATCAACAAATCAAAAACAGATTTCATCAAGGCACTCAACAAGCTTCAAAAGAACTTTGTCAGCGCCGTTGAAAATTTCACTGTTTATTCAGAAGATTTCTTCTCGGCTTATCACAGTATTGAAGATTCCATTGAAAACCTTGAAGTTCTTTCAAGCCGCATTGTTAATGAACAGGAAGCAATTGCACGCATTCATTCTCAAACAATTGAATCAAAGAACCTGCTGATGGAAGAAAAAGGTGTTACAGAATGGACAATTCATAACAACATCTTCAACGATTTTATCCATCAGTTCACAATCGTTTCAGATAAACAGACAGCCGGCGATGTAACTGGACTTGAAATTGAAGCAGGAGTCGAGGCAGGAGAAATTACTTTCTTTTAATTTAAATGAATACGCATTTTGATCCACATTTTCAGAAAACAATTATAACAATTCTTCCAGGGGAATTTTACTCAACACAAGATGATGTATTAATTTCTACAGTACTTGGTTCCTGTATCAGTATTGCACTTTATGACGCATCAATTGGTCTTGGCGGTTTAAATCATTTTATGCTTCCAACGACAAGCCGGCTAAAAGACATTTCATTTGAAGAACAGGGCCGTTATGGCGATTTTGCAATAGAACTTTTAATAAACGACATGCTCAAGAAAGGTTCAAAAAAAGCAAACCTTACAGCAAAAGTTTTTGGTGGAAGCAATGTTCTTGATGACGGCGGATATTACCAGAACAGAACAGGATTGAACAATATTTCATTTGCACTTGAATATCTTTCAACGGAAAAAATTCCAATTACTGCAAACGACACCGGCGGAATTTTTCCAAGGAAAATTTTCTACAATCCACAGACATCAAAAATCTATCTTAAACGCATCCAGCGTTCAGATTTGACATTAAAAGAAATAAAACGCCGGGAAGCAGACTACAAAGAAGCAATGCAAAAGGCAGAACCAAAGTCCGGCGACATTACATGGTTCTAGCCGTTTATTGAATTTGAAGCATTACTAAAAAGGCGACGCCGTCAGATTTTTGTTGCAGCAGCGGCAAGCTCATCTTCCATATATTTTATGATTTTTTCCATATCAAGAATCAGCACAAAACGGTCGCCCGAAGAACCGACATTTTTTATGAATTCATTATGTATCATGTCCAAAGCCTGAGTGCCGTCTACAGCAGCAGAAACAGAATCAAGCTGATTTACATTTTCTACAGAATCTGCAATAAAACCAAAATACATTTCAGTTTCATCAGGCAAATGTACTTCTGAAACAATAATTGAACTGTCCTCTTCTTTGCTTGAAGGTTTAATGTTAAACAATATTCTAAGGTCAATAACAGGAATAACAGTTCCACGGATATTCAAAACACCTTTTAAATACGCCTGAGTACGGGGAACACGTGTTACTGTTTCATAAGTTAAAACTTCACGTACAGAGCATACATCAACTGCATAAGCCACATCTCCAAGCACAAATGTCAAAAAAGCACCTATTGTTTCATTGCTCATAAAGTTCTCCTACTCTAAAAACATTAAATCAAAAAAACTAACTTAGTTATGATACTCCATGAATCTAGATAAATCAAATGAAACAGAAACAAGCAGCATAATATAAAGAAAACTTGCAAAATTCATTGTTTCGCATATAAACTGTATATGTTGAGTTTGTGTTTTTGCGGCTCAAGGTGGAGGCAGCAATGAGTGATATAGAAAACAGCGGAAGACTTTCTTTACAGGGAGATTTATCTGTAAGTGATGCGGAAAACATTAAAAATGCAATGCAGAAACTTCTAAAGGAATTTCCAGTAATTTATGTAAGTTTTTCTACACTGGAAGACTTAGACTGTTCAATCATTCAATTATTATATGCACTGTGCGCTCAGGCAAAAAAAGAAAACAAAGAAGTTGTTTTTGAAGGAACTTTTACACCTAGCGTAAAAAAACGTCTTTATGCTGCCGGCATAATTACAAAAAATGATTTAAGCGATGAAGTAATCATCAATCAACTTTCTGAAAAAATAAGGATTGCGTCATGATGAACAACAAGATGACTGAAATTTTCTTAGACGAAGCAAATGACCTGTTGGACAAACTTGAAGACCTGCTGCTTGAACTTGAAAATAATCCAGAAGACATTGAAACAATCCAGGCTGTATTCCGCATCATGCATACAATCAAAGGTTCTTCAGGAATGTTTGGTTTTGATGCAATTTCTCATTTTACGCATGAAGTTGAATCGGCTTTTGACAGCGTGCGCAATGGCGAAGTAAGCGTAACACCTGAACTGATAACACATACATTAAACGCACGTGATCACATCAGGAAACTGCTTGATGATCCGGAAAATCCAGACAATGAAGATAACTCAAAAGACTTGATTGATGTTTTTAAACTTTACGTAAAGCAGAACGCACTGAACGCAAAGCCGGAAGAACCAGAACCACCGAAAGTTCAGGAACAGCCCAAACCGGCTGCAGAAAAAAATGAAGAAGAAACAACATGGCGCATACATTTTGTACCTTCAGCAGATATTTTTAAAAACGGCACTCGTCCATGCGGCCTTCTCGAAGAACTGCAGGGAATGGGAACATGCTCAATTACTCCTTTCTTTTCAAAAATTCCGCGTTTAAATGATATTGAACCTACGACATGCTATATTTCGTGGGAAATCATCATTACGACAAAAGCTTCTGAAGACGACTTGAAAGATGTTTTTATTTTTCTTGATTCAACAAGCACCGTACAGATAACACAGATTACGATTGATAATGAACAGAGCGACCAGCCGAAAAAAATCGGAGAAATTCTTGTTGAACGCAATGTAACGACAGAAGATGTCATCAATGAAGTTTTGTCAGCACACAAAACAATCGGCGAAGTTCTTACAGATGCAAAAGTTGTTTCAAAAGAAACAATGCAGGCTGCCCTTACAGAGCAAAAACACCTGCGCGAACTTCAGGAAAAAAAGCAGCAGGAAACATCGAGTCAGACAATCAAAGTAAATTCTGAAAAGCTGGACAAACTTATTGACCTTGTAGGTGAACTTGTAACATTCAATGCACGCCTCGGACAGCTTTCTCAGTCAATTCAAAACAGTGTACTTTCAACAATCGCAGAACAAGGTGAACGGCTTATTCTTGAACTGCGTGACACGACAATGGACATGAGAATGCTGCCAATCGGCACAATTTTCTCAAGATTCAGACGTCTTGTCAGAGACCTTTCAAAAGACTTAAGAAAGAATATTGAACTTATTACAGAAGGTGCAGAAACAGAACTTGACAAAACTGTCATTGAAAAACTGAATGACCCGCTTGTTCACCTTATCCGGAATTCTGTTGACCATGGAATTGAAACACCGGCTGTACGCGAAGCAGCAGGCAAAAACCCGCAGGGCACAGTTGTTCTAAAAGCAGAACACAACGGCGCATTTGTTTTAATTACAATTGAAGATGACGGAGCTGGCTTAAATAAAAAAGCCATAAGGCAAAAAGCAATAGAACGAGGTCTTATAAGTGCAAACGATGAACTTACAGACAGCGAAATCTGCGATTTGATTTTTCAGCCGGGCTTTTCAACAGCTGCACAGGTAACTTCAGTTTCTGGTCGTGGCGTCGGCATGGACGTAGTAAAAAAAGACATAACAGCTCTTGGCGGCACAGTTTCAACAGTTACAGAAACAGGCAAAGGCACCAAATTTATTTTGAAACTGCCGCTTACACTTGCAATAATCGAAGGCATACTTGTAAAAATCGGAAACGGCTCGTTCGTTGTTCCGCTTTCAAATGTTGTTGAATGCCTTGAATTTGAACGCCCGCAGAATCCAAAACTCTGCGCATCTGTAAATATCCGCAACGAAGTCATTCCTTATATTGATTTGCGCACATTCTTTGAAATAGATGATCCGCTTCCACCAATGGAACAGATAATCATCGTTAATGACCAGGACTCAAGAATGGGTCTTGTTATTGACAAAGTAATTGGCAATTATCAGACCGTAATAAAACCACTTGGAAGACTTTACAAACATACTTACGGTTTTTCGGGTGCCACAATTCTTGGAGACGGTTCTGTTGCATTAATTCTTGATGTATATAAACTTTCTGATATTGTCAAAAATCTTGAACTTGCAAATACATCAGCAATGACAATAAAGCAGACACAAAACTAAGGATTGCCATGCAGAATCAATCATATTTTATTCCATCAGTCAAAGAACTGACAAAAGAAGAATTCAATATAATTGCAAACTACATTGAAACAAATGTAGGCATTAAAATGCCAGAAACAAAGCGCATTATGATGCAGGCACGACTCGCCAGAAGATTAAAAGCACTTAATATGTCTTCTTTTGGTGAATATATTGATTATGTTTTTGCCAGAAACAACAATGACGAACTTATTTTAATGATTGATACGCTTACAACAAATAAGACTGAATTTTTCAGGGAAGCGACACATTTCGATTTTCTTTCAAAAGCTGTTTTGCCGGAAATGGCTGCTTCAGGCAGAAGTACTGTAAAAATCTGGTCAGCAGGCTGTTCTTCTGGCGAAGAGCCCTACACTATTTCAATGGTTGTTTCAGAATATATAAAAAACAACCGGAATCAACTGACGAATTTTTCTGTAACAGGCACAGACATCTCA
>JAKSTS010000018.1 GCA_024402455.1 Treponemataceae bacterium | reverse complement strand
CTAATTTAACTCCTTTAGCCATTTCTAAAGCTACTTCTTCAGAAACAACACTATATTTATCTATAGTTTCTTTTTTAACATGAGGATATTTCATTTTTGCTTCTTCTGTATAAGTTACAAATGATTGATTAAAAACTTTAGATGCATCAGCAACTGAAACAATACATGCGGCATATAGTCCGCCTGTGCAACTTTCAGCAGCTGATATAGTCATATTCTTTTTAATTAATAATTCAACAAGCTCTTCCATATTAGAATAGAACATCTTCCATAGTATAAATACTTGGAGCCTTTCCTAATACATATTCAGCAGCTTTAACAGCACCTTTTGCGAAGATTCCTCTAGAATAAGCTTCATGCTTAACTTCTAAAACTTCATCTCCACCAGCAAAGATTACTGAGTGTTCACCGCAAATATTTCCACCTCTAATAGCTGCAACACCAATTTCTTTAGTTTCTCTTTTACAAGAACCACTTCTACCAAATACATGTTTAAATTCATTATTTGGATCAATTGATTCAAGTAATGCTAAAGCAGTACCACTTGGGGCATCAACTTTTCTATTATGGTGTTTTTCAATGATTTCCATATCAAAATCATTCTTTAAAATTTCTGACATTTCTTTAACTACTCTTTTCATTACAGTTACACCTAATGAAAAGTTTGCTGTATAAACGATTGGAACAATTTTTGAAGCTTCCATAATCTTTAACTTATCTTCTTCAGTATAACCAGTAGTCGCTAGAACTAGCGCTTTTTTGTTTTTTGTTGCATAAGATAAAGTCATATCTAAGCATACTGGTGCTGAAAAGTCGATAATTAAATCAAATGGTGTAGCAATTTCATTTAAATCACTTATAACATTTAATTTTTTCAATGCATCTAGAGCAATATTAACAGCTACAGTATGATTTGGCATTGGTTGGTCTTGCTCAAAAGTTTTTCCATCAATGCAAGGTTTGATACTTTGAAATCTCTAAAACGGCCAAGACCTGTTCTTGGATCCATGATAAAGCCAAGCAGAACGCCGCCTGTAGGATTGTGAATTTCTTCTGCGGTGAGCTGACCAGAATCTACTTTATCGCAGGCACGGACAAGTTCTTTGTAATTTGGCAATTTTTCATCGCCACCATAATATTCATAGATGACACGTGCACAAGATGGTGCAAGTTCGCATTTGCCTGGAATTTCAATTTTGTGTGCAGTATTGAATTCTGAAGAATGATGGTCAAACCACATGCCGCAACCTTGCATATAAGGAACATTTGCAAGAACGTCATTCTGGTTAACTGGAAATTTTCCATCTTGAATGTCTTTGGGATGAACAAAAGACCATGTGTCGATGATGCCCAATGTTTTAAGAAGTGCACCACAGACTAATCCATCAAAATCAGAACGTGTAACTAATCTCATTTGTTTCTCCTACAAAAGTCTGGAATCAACAACCCGAACGCAGGGCATTCGCGGTATGTTGTTCTCAAAAGTAAACAGCCAGACATATAAGGGCATCGCTAACAAATGCAATTTTAAAAATTTTTAAAATTGAGCTGCCCCAGCTGTGCACAGAATTTTTCAAAACTAAAACAGATATAGTGGAACAGTTGTATTTTCAGAAAAAACCTGAAAACATAGGGTTTTCGTTTTTCAATGTTTTTCAGAAACAATAATCAACATCCAGAATAAAATGCTGTTTAAATTCTTTAAAACTGTGATAGATTTAGTTTATAACAGCTTTTTAAAAAAGACAAATTTTATAGACAAATAAAAACAGTGTTTTCTTTTGTTGTGTAGTTTTTTATCTGTTTTTCTTCTTTGCCAGCATATAAAAATAAAATTTTTGTGTGTACACGTTTTACAGGTGTCTCAAATGGAAGAATTTCAAATTCTTCATAGTCTGAATTTGCGTAGCTTAATCGTGTGCTGTGCACTTCTGTATGTTCATGCAGTGCTTTTGAATGTTCTTCTTTGCTGTAGCGGCGAAGATACCACGAACCGAAAGTGCTTGTTTTGGCTCTTCTTATATAATCAAAGCGCAGAAGTTCAGATGCAATTAATGCTGTATTTGCAGGTTCGTTTTGTAAATCTGTGTTTTGAAATGAATTTGTCAAAAGTTTTTCTGCATTATTCTGTTTTTTGAAATAAAGCTGAATAAATTCTGCAAGCAGTTCAAACCAGTCAAAAGTTTTGCGCAGAAGCTGTACGCCGCCTTTTTTTTCATTTAAAAATTGAGCAAAATTAAAGAAAAAGCCAAACAGCGAAGTTTGTTCTGCAAGAAACCTTATGGTGTATAAAAAATCTTTTGAGTTATAGAAAATGTCTGTAAGTTTTTCAATATCTTTTAATTTTAAAATGTCGCGGTAAGGCAAAACAGGTGTCTCAAGCACTTCGTATGGCGGTGTGTGCAAAAACTGCCAGCCTTTTTCTGCTGCTTTTTCTGCAATCGGTGCACCAGAAAGCACTTTTAAAAAACCTAATTGAAGCTGTTCGCCTTTTAATGCAGCAACGTAATCATAAGATCTGCCAAACGAAACAAGGTTTTCTTCGGGAAGCCCAGCTATTAAATCGAGGTGAACATGAATATTTGGCGGAATCTGTTTTATGTTTTTTGAAATTGATTCAATGTCTGGTGAACGATTGACAGCTTTTAATGTTTCGGGGTTTGTGCTCTGAATGCCAATTTCAAATTGAATGACACCGGCCGGTGCTTTTTTTAACAGTTCAAAAGATTCTGCGCAAAGGTTGCGTGCTTCAATTTCAAAATGAAAAGCAGTTTTTCCGTTGTGGTTTTCAATTATGTGCTGCCATATTTTTAAATAACGCCGGCTGTCAATGTTAAAAGTGCGGTCAACAAATTTTATAAGTCTGAAACCTTTTTCCATAAAAAATGAAATATTTTCAAGCACGCGTTCAATTGGCAGATATCTTACTTTTTTATCAATTGAAGAAAGGCAGTATGCACAGTTATAAGGGCAGCCTCTCGAAGATTCGTAATAGACTATGCACTCTTTTATATCGCTGCGTTCTTTAAAACCTGCATTCTCGCTGTATACAAACGGAATTTTGTCTAAAGCTACAGGCATGAAATCTCCAGAAAAGGTGCCGTCTCTAAAAAAAAGACCTTTGACCGCTGTTAAACCTTTTAAAAATTGAAAGTTGCTGTTGCTTTCTGCATATACAGTTAAAATGTCTGCAATAGGCCGTTCGCCTTCGCCTTTTACAATGAATGAAGGAGCGCTGCTATGATTGAAAACAGCCTGGCTTTGGTATGAAACTTCTGGTCCGCCAAAACCTATTATGATTTCTGGAAAAACCTGCTTTATGGCGTCTGCAATTTTATAAGTCAGGCTCGCGTTCCAGATATAAACTGAAAAAAGCAGAAGCTCCGGCTCTTTGCCGTCAAAAGATTCTGCAATGTTTCGTAAAATTTCTTCAACAGATTGATTTATGCTGCATTCTTTTAAACGCAGATCAATTTTGTCTGCAAGTTTTTTTTCTTTTAACTGTACAGCACCATATGCACAGAGGCTTCTGATTGCAAGATTTGTATGGTTATAACGTGCATTTAGCGCACAAAAAAGAACTTTTTTCATTTTTTTGCCTTATAAAAATATTTCAGAAAATTTATTTTTCAAAACCAGGACTGTTTTTCTTCTGCGTCTTTAAAAGGTTCTTCAGTTTTCTGTTTCGTTCCGTTTTGAATGAACTTTTCTGCTTTCTCAATAAGATTTAGCTGTGCATTCTCGTCTTTAAAACGCAAATCTATAATCCATGTGTCAATTTTAGAATGCAACTTTGAAAAAGCTTTTGCATTTGATGCAGGTTTTGCACCATAAAGACTTGAATAAAAGCCAGGACGTTTGATTGCTTTTAAAGTTTCGCCGGCTTTGCCTTTGCAGATAAGTTCTTTGCTGCAGTTTTCTATGCATGTTCTGTCACATGCTTCTTTTTTGCAGCAGCTTAAATTGTGCAAAAGGCATTGTCTGCTTTGCATTAAAAGTTCATTAGCATAAAGAAACATAAAAAGTTTTGTGTTTTCTGGTTTTTCTAACCGGTTTATGTCGTCGGCGGAAATTTCAAGTGAAGGAACGATTGCGTCTGCACCTAAAAGCTTGGAGTATGCAAAAATTGCATTGCTGTTTGTGGCATTTGCAAAGCTTCCCAAGATTGTACAGAAGCCTTGTTTATGTGCAAAATCTGCAAGCCCTGTGTTTTCGCACCAGACAGAACGGCTTGCTTTTTCGTTCGGACTGCTTTTGAGCGTTAAGAGCAGTGTTTTGGCTGTCTGCAAATCTTCTTCAAATAAAATGCTCTGAAAATGCGGAATGATTTTTTGGTTTTGTACAAGGAAGTTTTGGGTTTCTGCTGAAATTACGAGTGGCAGTTCTAAAATAACTGTTTTCTGCTGTTTTAAAAGAGTTTCTGCAGCTTTTAAATCTGAACATAAAAATGCAAGTTCAGGTGAATGTTTCAAATTATTTTGAGAATTCTGTCTGCTTTCAAAAATCTGCTGCCAGTTTAATGCTTTTGTGTTTTGCGGCTGAGCAGTTTTGTTGCTTGCTGTGCCGTCTTTTTTCTGCATGGCTGTTTGCAGCTTTTGTACACAGATTCGCCGTAATTCGTTTAATGCCTGTGGTGCAATAAAAAGCCCGTTCTGTAAAGAACTTGCATCGATGTCTTTTAGCACAAAACCTGTGCCGCCAAGCCTGCCTAATTTGGCTTTTATGTTTTCAAGGCAAAGACCCTGTTTGTTTGCCTTTTCAAGCAGTAATTCTGTCTGTGCTTCAACCGTAATATTTTCTGCGGAAAAACTGCATGAAAGTGGTGTGCCGGTTGAGCCGCAGACTTTTGCAGAAATGCTTTTTTCAACCGGTTTTAATTCATTAATTTGTGTCTGCAAAGTCTGCACATTAAAAATCGGGCTTGATTTATAGACAATTTGACCTTTTTCAATTTTGCCGTTTAGTTTTCCAGTTATTTTGATTTTGGCTTTGCAGCCTGTTTTTTCATTTTTTGTTTCGAGTACTTCAGCCGTACAGACAAAATCGTCTTTTGATGTTTTTATAAGCAGCCTGTCATTCTGTGCAATTGTTCCATTTGAAATTTCCAGAAGTTTTTTGTCTGCAGAATAAGAAAAAACATTACCGGCTTTTTGCTGCGTTGCGTCTTTTTGACCGTCGTTGAAAAAATCTTGTGTCGGGCAGCCTTCAAGATAATCTGTTGAAAAACCGCGGTTAAAAGCTTTGTTTAATGTTTCAGATTCTTTTGAAGTTTCAAGTCCGTTTTTTATAAGGTCAAGCTGTTCACGCCAGCTTTTTGTAACTGTATATACATATTCTGCATTTTTTATGCGCCCTTCAATTTTCAAACTGATTGGACTGAAACTGCACAAATCTTTGGCAAATTCAAAAGCGCAGTTATCTTTCAGCGAGAATGGTGACATAAAAGCGCTGTTTGCCGTGCAGAACTGTCTTCTGCATGGCTGAACGCATGAACCTCTGTTTCCGGCCTGTCCATAAAGTGCGCCGCTTAAATAGCATTGACCAGAATATGAAATGCAGTAAGCACCATGAACAAAAACTTCCGGAATTATTCCATATGTTTTTAATTTTTCAGACATGTATTTAATCTGTTCGATTGAAAGTTCCCTTGAAAGATTGACCTGTGAAACGCCGAGTTTTGCAAGAACTTCAAGCTGGTCAATGTTGTGTGTCGTCATCTGTGTTGAAGCGTGCAGCTCAATTGAAGGAAATTTTGCACGCAGTGCAGCAATAACACCGACATCTTGAACGATTATTGCATCTACACCTCGTTCAATTGCTTCTGTAGCCAACAGAAGTGCGTCGTCCATTTCATTGTCTTTGATTAATGTGTTGAGCGTAAGATAAAGTTTTATGTTTCTGCTTTTTGCAAGCGGTGCTAAAGTTTCAAGCTGTTCTAATGTAATGTTTGTGGCTCTTGTTCTTGCACTGAAACGTTCAAGACCAAAATATATGGCGTCTGCACCTGCCAGAACGGCAGCTTTAAATGCATCAGGGTCGCCTGCCGGTGAAAGTAGTTCGATTTTATTGTTCATAATTTTTGCCGCTGTCGAAATATTTTAGTCCTTAAAGAGTTTGCATGTGCAGAAGCCTTGTTCTATGATTTGCCGCTGCAAACATAACTTTTAAGCTATTATCTAAAAAAAGCTGAATTATATCAATGAGTAAAAATTAAACGGAATGATAAAAAGTGCATTGATAGCACGAAAATATTTGTGAAAATTTCAGTTAAAAGAAAAACTGTTTCTTGCTTTTATAAATGCGCCTGTTTTGCTTGCAACTGCATCTGTTTTATTTGAAACGGTGGCACGCATGACAATTCCGGTTCCGGCTTTGCCGTAAAATTCGAGCATCATGTAATTGTAGCCTGCTGCAAACCTTGAAGACGGGTTTGCAATATAGCAGATGTAGCCAGTGTCTGCTTTGCAGGTTCGTTTTACTTCTGCAGCAGAAATTGGTGAAAAATCTGACATTACAAGTTCTCTTCCTGCAATAAGGCTTGAACAGTTCAGCATAAATACAAGAAATTCTCTTGTAAAGCTTTTTTCTGTGGTGCCTGTGTCTAAAAAAAGGCAGTGTCTTACTTCGGTGTGTTCGTCTGAAAGTGAGTTTGTGCTTTTAAAAGAGCGTGTCGTGCTCATTGAAGAAGCTTTGGGTTTTGGACGCATTGAAACCTTTATGGGAATTTCCAGTCCTTTTTGAGGAACTGCAATGCGTTCAAAACCCTGTGGCACAGAAAATGAAACATTCATTGTTTCAAGACTGTTTTGCAGTGACCTGAAATGTGTGCCAAAACTTATTACTTCTGCTGAAAGAAAAAGAGGCGCAAAACAGAAAAGAGCAATGATTAGAGTTTTATATAAATTTCTACCAGTAAAGTGTATCGTCATCATTTGTTGTGCTGCCAGAAAGCCGTGGCTTTGTAGCGTTAAAACGGAAAGAATGATAAACGTAAATGAAATTTTCTGAAGGTTCTGTAAAAACAGTTTCGTCATCTGTAAGCATTGTGCGCATTACAATGCCCTGGCTTTCTTTGCAGAAAAATTCGATGAGCATATATTTATAGCCTTTTGCATAAGATGATGACGGGTTAATTACAAAACATGTGTGTCCAAAATCGCCGTTGAATTCTTCGTCTACATCTTCTGCTTTAAAAGGTGTAAAATCTTCTGCCGTAAGCTGCTGACCTGAAACTTTTTCTGCATATTCCAGTGCAATTTTTGTATATTCCATTTTGCGGTTTTTATCGCTTGAGCCTGTGTCTTTAAAAAGAGTAAAACGCTCTTCGTAAAGTCCGCTGTCAATTGTAAAAGCCTGTGTAACTGGAACACCGCCTGCACGGCGCAATTTTGAAATTTTCATGGAATCATGCAAAAAATATGAAACGTCAAATTCTTCTGCGCTTGTAACTGGTTCATAATGAGAAGAAAATGTTTCGATTTCTGCATAAACACTAAATGAAAAAACAACAGCTAAAATAAAAAATATGGTTTTCTTCATAATTCAGGTTCCTTTTTGATTTATAAAATCGGTTTGTCACAAAACGGAAAACTTCAGTTGGTTTTTGAAAAAACTTTCAAATTGATTATCGGTTGAAATGGCAAATTTGCACACATGTCGGTTTTGCGCATAAAGTTGTTCTGAAAATTGGCAGTTTAAGAAATTCTGTAAATGCTGCATGAATTTGTTTCTTTAGCGGCTTTTTTAGTCTGTTGAAACATTTTGGGCCAAAGATGTTGCTGCATCTTAGTCTGCTGAAAAGTCTTTTTACATAAAAAAAGTGCACTTAAAAATCAGTGCACTTTTTTTGGTTTTATTCAGCGTTATAGTCAATTAAAGTTTTTACTGGTATAGGGTCGAGGACTTGCTGATAATTTAAGAAAGGAAGTCCTACTATTCCAAAGAAGCCTGCGACAGTTGCGCCGCCCTGTTCAAGAACATTTTGTGCAGCTTGAAGGGTGCCGCCTGTTGCAATCAGATCGTCAATAACAAGAATGTGCTGACCTGATTTTACATCAGCTTTATGCACTTCAATTTCTGCAAAACCATATTCCAGGGCATATTTGCAGGAATAAGTTTCGCCCGGCAGTTTTCCCTTTTTTCTGATGAGAATGAGCGGGATGCCAAGTTTTTCTGCGAGAGGTGCTGCAAAAACAAATCCACGGGATTCAACTGCAGCAAGTGCATCGAGTTCAAAACCCTTGTAAAGCTTTACCATCATGTCAATGCAATATTTAAAAGCTTTTGGGTTTACTAAAATTCCGGTAATGTCATAGAAAAGAACACCCGGTTTTGGAAAATTTGGAACTTTGCGTATTACGTCGTCAAGTGAAAAATCGTTACTCATAAATTTATTCTAGACCTTCAATTAAAGTTTTGCAAGAAATAGATTTTAATCTCTTTGCTATTTTGTCTGTCTTATTAAACCGCGTTTAAAAGCTGGAATGCGCGGGCTTGCTGTTGTTGTCCATGGGCTTGTTTCGCCGCGTTTAAGATAATGGTAAGCAACACCGGCAATCATTGCACCGTTGTCTGTGCAAAGTTTCAGCGGAGGAAAAACGCAGTTGATTTCTTTGTGTTCTGCAAGCATGGACCGCAGTCTTGAATTTGCTGCAACGCCGCCGCCTGCTACAACAGTTTTAAGTCCTGTGTCTTCAACTGCTTTAAAAAGCCTTGAAAGCAGAATTTTTACAGCTGTTTCCTGAAAGGCTGCGGCAATATTTTCGTTTGTTTTCGGGTAACCTTCAACCCAAAATTGATCAAGCTGGTTGATAACGGCGGTTTTTAAGCCTGAATAAGAAACATCGTAGCGGTGGTCTTCGCCTTTTAAAATTGGAATAGGAAATTTTGCAGCGTTGCAGTCGCCGTTTTGTGCAAGTTTATCGATTATTACACCGCCCGGATAACCAAGCCCGTAAAATTTAGAAACTTTGTCGAATGCTTCGCCGACTGCATCATCAATTGTTGTGCCAAGGACTTCGATGTTGTCAAAATCGCTTACTTTGCAGATAATGCTGTGTCCACCAGAAACGAGCAGACCAAGATACGGATATTCAATGTCGTTTGCAAGATGAGCTGCGTACATGTGACCAAGCATGTGGTTTACGGCAATGAACGGTTTGTTTGTTGCCCATGCAAGAGTTTTGCCAAATGTGAGTCCTACAAGAAGTGCGCCCATAAGGCCTGGTCTGTTTGTTGAAGCAATTGCGTCAATGTCATCAAGAGTAAGGTTTGCTTCTTTTAGAGAAGCTTTTACAACAGGCATAATCCATTCTGCATGTTTTCGGCTTGCAATTTCTGGAACAACGCCGTTATAAATCTGGTGAAAAGGAATTTGTGTTGCAATTACATTGCTTAAAATTGTTTTTCCATCTTCAACAATAGCACAAGCTGTTTCGTCACAAGAAGATTCAATACCTAAGATTTTCAAATTACACCGTCCTGTCTTTTTGTTATACAATGTTTTGGGGTTTATGTACATCGGCTGTTAGATTTGAGGCTGAGTCTTTTAAATATCGTTTCAGCAAGAAAGAGCAGAAATACGGAAATGTGAAAAATTTTCCATTAAAACCAATATTTCTGTTGCATAATTTTATTCCGTAGCGTATATCTTCATAGCTTTCTTTTTCAATCAGATTGCGAAGCGAAATTGTTGCATTGTCATTTGCTTTTACTTCAACAGGAATGAGACTTTTTGCATCTCTTACAAAAAAATCCATTTCAAGTGTTGATTTTTCGTTTTTATAATAAAAAAGCTCATAGCCTTGTTTTACAAGAACATCAGCAATGATATTTTCGTAGATTGCGCCTTTATATGTGTTGAAATTCTTATTCTGACGCAAATCTTCTTGGGCTTCTTCATCAAGAGACGCAATCAAAAGACCAGTGTCGCGATAATAGATTTTATAATCATTTGGCTTGTAGTTGCCTTTAAGCGGAAGTTCTGGCTTTTCAAGGCAGTAGCACACATTTATTATTCCAGCATCTTTAAGCCAGTCAACTGTGCCTACATATTCGCGATTTCTTGCACCGGCAGCAACTTTTGTAATCTGATAACGCTTGTTTTCTTTTGCCAGAAAAACAGAAATATGATTATAGATATTCTTGACTTTTGCTTTATCAAGTCCGACTGCGTATTTTGTAATGTCTTCTTCATAAGCATTAAGAATCTGCCGCTGTTCTTGCAATGTGCCGGAATAATTCTTCTGTGAAATGAACATATCGACAACTTTCGGCATCCCGCCGAGCGTTATATATTCTTTAAAGTTTTCCATCCATACAGAAAATTCTGTTTCGCTGAACGGTTCAAGGTTTTTCATGTGCTCCAGAATTTCATCAATCTGATTCTGCTGATAGCCTTTTGCCCACAAGAATTCCTCAAAATCAAGCGAATGCATTTCATAATCTGTTTTGTAACCGACACTTACGGAAGTTATTTCATTGTAGTTTATGCCAAGAAGAGAGCCGGAACAAATTACGTCGTATTTGCCGTCAATCTTGAAAAACTTAAGGCTTGTAGTGCAGTCTAGGCAGGCTTGTATTTCATCAAAAAGAATCAGCGTTTCATGCGGAATAAAATGCCATTCGGGCTTTATGAGAGTAATTTCTTTTATTATTTGCTCTGGTGAATATCCGTTTTTAAAAATTGTCTTGAATTGAGGTTCTGTAATAAAATTGATTTCTATAAAATTTTTATAGCTTCTTGCAAAATTTTCAATGGAAAAAGTTTTGCCTATCTGCCTTGCCCCTTTTATTATGAGCGGCAGTCTGTCGGGATTGTTTTTCCACTGAATCAGATAATCATCAATTTTCCGTCTAAGCATATTTTGATTGTACAACCGCTTATCACATTTTTCCAGCTGTTTTTGTCACTTTTATCACATTTTTCCAGCTCTTTTTGCCGCTTTTATCACATTTTTCCAGATTTTCAAGGTTTTTTTGCCCAATCTTGCAAAGTGTCGTGCACAAGGCTTTCAACTGTCTTTACAGCAGATTGCTTCAATTCTGATATGATTTCTGACTGCAAGTCAAATTTTTGCGGTACGAAAAGTTGGTACATTTCAACTTCGAGGGCACTTGCTATTTTTGAGAGTGTCTTATCGCTTGGCCAGAGCCTCAAGCCTTCAATGGAGTTTATAGTCTGCTCTGAAATTTCAGCTTTTTCGGCAAGCTTAAACTGCGACCAGCCTTTTTGCTTTCTGTATTTTTTGAGGTTTTGACTTAAATCTTCCCGTAATTCTTGTGGATTCATTTTAATAGTATAAGTTTGCGCCAATTAAGACTTTTTCAACACTTATGAAAAATATGTGTATTGAAAAAATCAGTATTGACAGTACGTATTAGCCGTATTAAGATTGAATAAAACCAATATTTTGCGTAGCCAAAGTAGGTGAATTTATGAGAAGGAGATTTTTATGAAAAAGAGAATTGCAGTTTTTGTTATGGTTGTACTGGCATTGTCTCAAGTTTTTGCAATTAAAATAGCTACTTATAACGGTTATAAAATAATCTATTCATCAATAGCTCTGATTGAATCAGATTTTGAAGGTACAAATTTCTTCATGAAAAATGCAGAAAGTTCTTATTATAACGATTTAAATGCTTCGCTTCTCAAATTGATACAATCTCGTAGATCGGAATATTTGAATAAAGGATTTGTTGATGAACAAACAGGCGAATTTATAAGACAAGCACTAGGCAAAAATGAAAAATGGAGAAAAAAAGGTGTAGCAGTTATCTCTTCAAAAAATCTGTTTGAGGATGGAACAATTCTTTACGCTATATATAACACAAAACAAAAAGAGTTTGTTGTTTATGCATATAATCTAGATATTACCCAAAAAGATTATGATGCCTACTGCGAAAACATACGTTATTACGAAAAATGTATGAACAATATAAAATGGTGCAATTGGGTTCTTGAAAACTGTTCTAGTCCAACATTGAAGGAAGCTGAAGCATATAATAATAGACCAAGATATGATACTGTAAGAACTACTGACGGTTACGGTAATACCACATATGAATCCACAGGACTATCTCGACCTACTATATCCACAGCAAATCCAAACTATGATCCTGATAAGGTTGCTGAAGCAAAAAGAATTCTTCCGGTTTGGAAAAAAGAAAAAGCAGCTACAGAAGAAAAGCTCAAATATCTACCGTTCAAATTATATGGCCCGTTAGGGAATTCCGATTAATTGTCATAAAAAGGAGGTAATTATTATGACAAGTATGAAAAAGATTCTTGCAGTAGTATCTATGGTACTTATGATGACAGCAGCAGTATTTGCTGAGGGTCACAAGCGGCAGAAGATTGTAGTCTGTCTGACAGACACAGCTTCGCTTGCTTCAATTACCAGTGACTTTAGAAGTGGTAAGACTGTCATAAAGGAGCCTACGATGTCTAAGGGTGACATTCCTGAGGGCTGGCATGTGGTGCAGATGTTTGTAGACACGAACAGCAGTTCAACAGCAGTAGTGCGTATCTATCTTGTACTTGAGGAGAACTAATAACACCGCATATCACGGGCTGTCTAAAAAGATTGTCATGCTGAACTTGGTTCAGCATCTGCGCAAGATATAATGTTCAGATTCCGAAACAAGATCGGAATGACGCTACGAAACGAACTTGTTGGGCAGCCCCTTTGTTTTCCTGCCAGCTTTGCTGATGATTCACAAGATATTCGTCAATGCTTGAAAGGATATAGCTTTTGCCTTGAGTGTGCAGAATCTCGGCGTTTTCTGCAAGATAAGCAAGCACGCCAGAGTTTTCAAAAAAAGCGGCTGTTTCAGAATTGACGAGCTGTTTTTCTGCGGCATATAAGCCCGGCGAAAGTCGGGCTTTGTTTTCTGCATATAATTTGCACTTTTATATGCAGATAACGGACATACCCAACCTGTGCTTGGGGCTTAGTTTCCTGTAATTTTGCTTCTTGATTTTGAAATTGTAGAAATTGAATAACCCTGCATAATCATTTCAGGGTAGAGGTCTGTCAAAACAGAAGGCAATATTTCTGTCCAGACATGACCAATCATGATGGCTGAGCCGTTTTTTGAGGCCATTTCCATTCCAAGTCTTACTGCTGTTTCAATGTCTTTTCTGTTTTGTGTGTTGTCAAGAAATACAGTTCTTTCCCAAATTGGAAGATTGCGCTGGTTTGCCACTTTGCGTGCAACGCTTGCAGATGTTGTGCGCGAATCAATAAAATAAATTTCTTCTGATCGGCAGACGTCCATTACAGCGCCAAGCAGAGTTTCATTTTCTGTTATAAGTGAACCTTCGTGGTTGTTTATACCGGAAACAGGACCGATTTCTGCCAGATTCTCTCGTACAAGTTCGTAAACCTGGTCAGCCGTCATGTTCGGTTTAATAGCATTTGGACCTGGATCTGCAGATTTGTTTTTTGCCTGCATTGGCTGGTGCAAAAGCAGTTCTTTTCCGCAGCTTCTTATTTTTTGTGCTGCCTGTACAGAATATTCAAGTCCGGGCAATACTGCAACTGTAACAGGAAACGGCAGTTCTAGAAACGGCTGAAGCTGATGCAGGTTATGACCTGCATCGTCAAAAACAAAAATAAGTGTTCCGTTTGTCTGCAATGGAACGCCAGCTACACTGACTTTTTTGTTTGTTTGCGGTTCTGCTTTTGCAACAACTGCTTCAGAATTTGTTTCAAGAAGATTTTCCTGTACGGTGTTTTGCGAAGCACGGGCTGCAGCTTCTTCTATTTGCTGCTGGTCTAAAACTTTAAGCTGGTCGTTTTCTGCAACTGGCGCAGGAATTGCAGTAAGCGGCACAGATTGTGTAAAACCAGAAACTTCTGCTGTAACAGCGTCAATTGACGGTTCTCCTTGTTGGTTTTGTGTTTCTATAAGTTCTGACTGTTTTTGCTGTTCCTTTTTTCCAGAACTGGTTATTATCATTTTGCCGTTTTCTGAACGCAAAATATGTGACTGTTTTTGTTTCTTTTGTTTTTTTTCTGTTTTTTCATTTGTTTCTGCAGTGCGGTCAATTCTATCTGTCTGTTGATTTTGTGTTTCAATATCTGCAATTGTTGGTTCAAAATGCTTTGTCTGAATAAAAATGCTTATGGTCAAAAGACCGATAAACAAAACTAATATAGCTGAAAGTAAAATAAGAATTTTATTTTTTGATAAATTTAATTTTTTTGCCTTTTTCAATTGAATACCGCCATGTGTGCAAAACTATGCACTTTATAAATTCGGCAAAAAATCTTATTGAATTTAGCAAAAGCCGCAAAAAGCCGTTTTTTGTGAAAAATGCATGAAATGTGTGCGTGTTTAATCTGTTTCATAGCTGTCTTCAGCATTTGCAGAAGCACTGTTGCTGCCGCTTTTGCATGAAAACATTACTAAACACAAAAACATTGTTGAAATAAAAATAAGTGTTTTTTTCATTTTTTGTTCCTTTTTGTTATAATTTTTTTGTATTCTTTTATAACAAATGCAGCATAAAGAAACAATTTTCAATCTGTAATATTTTTGTAAAAATCATTTTATGATATCTCTTAAAAATCAGCTGAATCGCTTTTTCAAGTCTTTGATTGTGTGTTAGCCTTGTGAAGCAATGCATCTGTGCAAAATCTAAAAGTGCAAAAATGTTCTTATTTTGTTATATTTGCTTTATACTTTGATTGGTTCTGCAAACAAAGTGCAGAAAGACAAACTAAGGCAGTCTGCAAATCTTTTTTAAGGCACTCCGAATATTTCTGCACCGGAAAAATCTGATAACTTTAATTATTTAATTAGTAGCCCAATAGTTAATATCTCCATCGCTACAGTGAACAATTTTAGAATTTGACATTTGATAAATACTAGAAGCACTATTACTTTTATCTACATTTTTCCAGACTGACATTGTTCCTCTAAAATAAATTTCAATATTTTCTCTATCGACAGCGTCTATAGAATCCCATGCATAAGAACCAATGTTCTCTAGAGTACTTGGCAATGTTATTTTCTGCAGGTAACGACATTCTTGAAACATACTCCAACCGAATGTAACAGGTGCTCCATCAAGATTTTCACCAAATTCGATTTCTCTTAGATTATCATTTCTTGAAAAGCAACAGCCGTCATAACCTGTAATATAATTATCTGGAATTACGATTTTTGTAATGGCTGTGTTATAAAAACAGGAACCGCCAAAAACAGAAAGACCGCTCGGAATAGTGATAGATGTCAGACTTGTACAATTGGAGAATGCATTTGGTTCAATTGTTGCAACACCTTCTGGTAGTGAGACAGACGTTAAGCCAGAATAACTGAATGCACTATCGCCGATTGACGTTACTCCATTCGGAATGTTTATTGATGTAAGGTTTGTACAGTGGTCGAATGCATTATATTCAATTGACGTAACACTAGCTGGAATATTGACCGATGTAAGGTTTGTACAGTAGTGGAATAAACCAGCTTTAATTTCTGTAACTCCATTTGGAATGTTTATTGATGTAAGGCTTGAACAGCCATTGAATGCATAATCGCCAATTGACGTTACTCCGTTCGGAATGTTTATTGATGCAAGGCTTGAACAGCCATTGAATGCATCATCGCCGATTGTCGTAACTCCATTTGGAATGTTTATTGATGCTAACAGTGGACTGTCTCGGAATGCACCAGTACCGATAGACGTAACACTGTCTGGCAATGTTACGCTCTGTAAGTTTGCATAACCATTAAAAGCATCATCAGCAACGGCTGTTACGCTGCGCGGCAGTTTTATGCCTGTTAAACAGTTTGAATAACTCGGATTCAGACAGTTGCTATCCCAATTTGTTACAGGATCACCTGAACCGTCAACAATGTTTGCATCTGTCAAATCAAGCGCAATTCTTGAAGCTCCGTCAATTTCAATTGACGAAATCGGACCGTCTGCTGCGGTTATCTTGATTGTTTCACCAGCTGCAACGGCAGTGGGGTTAATGTAAAGAGTTCCACCGTCAACAAAGTATTTTGGCGTTACAGGTGCAAGATCCAGTGATGTGCCTTCGCCAAAACCTATAAGAGTGCCGTTGGCTGCAATTTTTGCGCCGTTTATGTCCCATGCTGTAACCGGAAAATTAACTGATGAGCCATTTATAGATACAGGTGCTGTATCTACAGTAATATTGCTCATAGGGAAACCGTCGCTCGCATAAAAATATTGAGAAGCTGCACCAGCGGCGCCTGCACCAGCTGTTGGTGGATAAAGCTGTGTTCCGTCTGTGTTTCTAAGTGTTATACTGTACGGGTGTTTTAAGGTGCGTCCGCGTTCTGTTACAACATATTTTGCAATTCTGTTTGAGCCGTCTGCTGCAACAAGCGGAATTTCAACAGTACCTGTTATGTCTTCATTTCCCAAAACATCAAGCAGGTCTTGTGCCGTGTAATAATTTTGTCCTTTATATGTATAATATTGAACGCCAAGGCTTGTTCCGCCGGAAAGCACAATCGTTGCTTTTGGCGCACCTCCTCCGCTGTTACCACCAGCATTTCCGTTAGTACCAGTACCGCCCCAGCCACCGCCAGCACCGCCGTTGTGCGGGCCATTATTCGGGTCATATAATGCACCGCCGCCTCCGCCGCAGGCAGTGCAGACTGCAAGAATCAAAAATACTGTAAAACAGAACAGATAAAAACGATTATCCCTTTTCATTTTGAATATCCAAAAAAAAATAAAAGTCAAAAATGCAAATTAAAACAGAACAATTATTATATAAAGCACAAGTATTTGTAAAGTAAATTTTTGCGCTTGAAAGCGCATGAACTTTAGCGCTTGAGAAGCGCTGGAACTGATAAGGGAAAGGACAAACCTCTACTCAGAAGCGAGGTTTTTCCTTTCCCTTAAATCCTATCCTTTTCCGGCACTGTCCAAGGGCTCCAAGCCCTTTGGAATCCTGGATTTGTACATTATTTGAATACTTGCACAAGTTTTACTAGTTTGCGAAAGCGGACTGTGTTAAATGTTGTTTTTCATATATTTTCAGCAGAATTAAATCAACCGACTGATTATATGAAAAACATCTGAAACGCACAAAATCATGCTGATGCAGAGCATTAAGATTTTTATACAGAATTTGCAGTTTTGAATGCAATTGTGGTTTTATTCAACTTTTAATAAAGATGCAACTCTTCCGTCAACTGTATAAACCCTGTCAGAATTTTTCACGTCAATCAGTGCATTTATTCCATTATAAAAATTGTAATAATAAGTTCCAGGTGGAAGAGGCAGGTCTATTTCATAAATTCCAGGTGAAACTTCTGCGAGTTCATACATATATGAATCCCAGTTGTTAAAAGTTCCGCCGAGTCTGATTTTTTGACCGCTTTCGCCATAATATACAAAACGTACATAACCGTTGTCCTGTTTTTCTGTAACTGGTGCCAGTTTTTCAACTTCAATAATTGAAAGCATTGAATTTGTTGATTTGTCAAAATATCGTTCTTTATTCAACGTGTCTGTTGTCCACAAACCGTCAATTACAAGCTTATAAGAAACTTTTTCAAGGTTTTTTGGATATGCAGTTATATAGAAAAGAACAGAATCAACTGGCTTGCCGTCGTCTGTTTCGTAATGCGAAAGTCTCTTGAATGGATGAATTATGCGGAAATTTTCGTAATCGAAGGCAATGCCTACAAAACGTGCAGATTTGTCGGCCGTAAAAATAAGATAGCCGTCTCGTACATATGGTGCACAAGGCTGTTCAATATCGTCAATTATTTTAGACAGTGCATAATCTGCAATGTCTTTTTGTGTTGTTGGTTTTATGCTTTTATCGGCTGCAAAAACATTGAATGAGATAACAAACAATAGAAAGAAAAAAATCTTTTTTTTCATGCATTCCGGCCTTTTTCAAAAAATCTAATAAAGTGAATCTCAAAAACAGTATTTGGATTATTTTTAAAATAAAATTTGCGCTTCCAAAGTTACCGCTGATAGTTTTCTAGAGATACTCTTTATACATCGGCAATTAAGCATAAAACATAAATTAAAAAAGATAAAGTCTTATATTTTACAAAGATACTTCTATGATGAAAAATATGCTTTATTTTACAGAAAAAATGCGCTATCATTTTATCCATGAAACACTTTAAAATTTTTACAGCAATGCTGTTTTTTTGTGCAGGCTGTGGCTTTTTGTTTGCAACAGGTGCACAAGACACTTCTCTAAAAGAGATTAAACGGAAACTTGGTACAGAATCTTCTTCAACAGAAGCTTCAAAGTCATCTAAATCAACTGCATCGTCTTCAAATACGGCAAGTTCAACAGCGTCAAATGATGCAACTGTTTTGCGATATGGATTTTCTAACGATGATGCAGTTCAGGCGCTAAAAGCAGCTTTAAATGAAGGTGCAAAAACTGCTTCGTCACTGCTTTCAAAAGAAGATGCTTATTACAAAAATCCTCTTTATTACATTGATTTGCCGGAAGAAACAGAAAAGCTTGTTGCAACTGTTTCAAAACTGCCAAACGGAAAAAAGAACATTGAAAATGTAATTTTACGTTTGAACAGAACGGCAGAATCTTGTGCAGCAGAAATTGTTCCTGTTTTCGTTGAAGCAATTACAGGAATGACAGTCGGCGATGGTGTAGCAATTGTTACAGGCAAAGACAATGCTGCAACAGAATATCTTAAGAAAAAGACTTATGACCAGCTTGTTTCGCTTTATAAACCAAAAGTTTCTGCTGCGCTAGACCAGAAACTTGTCGGCAATATGTCTGCAACTGAAGCATGGGATAAACTTATTTCTACATATAACAAAGCTGGAAATTCTGCAAATAAGGTAACTTCTGTTTTTGGCAAAGAAGCTATAAAAGAAATTGATATTGATCTTGCTGAATATGCAACTACAAAAGCACTTGATGCAGTTTTCTTAAAAATTGCAGATGAAGAAGCTGAAATTCGAGATAATCCACTTGAATATTCATCTGAAATTATCCGCAAGGTTTTTGGTTCAAGAAAATAAAACACTGAACATTGTGGGTGTCTGAAATTCTTCAGAATTCTTGTTAAATAAAAGCGGAGCAGTTTTAAAATTGTTCCGCTTTTTTGTTTAAAATGCGCTGTGCCTAATTTTTTATCCGGTATTCAATCCAGCGAATTTTCTTTTTTTGAACAGCTTCTTTTAACGAACGTTCTCTTGCGGAAATTTGTGAATTATTTGATTTTACTTCAATAAAAAGAATTTCTTCTACACTGTTGTGGTCTTCAAGCCCGGAAAATGCAACAAAATCAATTGGTTTGCCTAAAAAACGGCAGTCTGACGGATTACATGGAAAATCTGGCAGAAAAGGTGCAAGTTGTTCTATAAGCTGACCGTTCAAAACAGAGCGAGAACGTTTAATGGCGTCATTTCTTGCTTCATCGATTAAAGCTTCCTGTCTTTTCTGTGCTTCAAGCGTTCCAATTTTTTTGCCAATATAAAAACAAAAATAAAGCATCAATATCAAAAAAAGCAAAATTGCAAAAGCAATGAAAAAAATTCCAATTTTTGTTGTAGCCAAAAGCGCATTAAAATTGTTTAATGCTGTGTTTGTTACATTTTCAACATTCATATGTTCAGCTTACCGCTTTTTGGGTTGGCAAACAAGCTTTCTTAACTGGCTTTGGTTTTCTTCCGATAAAAAGCGAGAGTATGATTCGTGCAGAATATTTCATTTTTTTATTTTGTGGCTATAAAATGCGATATTCGGCTGTGATTTTTTTTAGAACAATGAGCAGGTGCTTTGCGCATGTAGTTTATGCGTGCATTCTCAAGTTTTAAATTTTCGCCATTCCGGCTTGTACCGGTGCGGTGCTTTACAGGAGTTTTTATGAAAAACGTATTTAGAAGAGCAAAAAAAACAGCTTGTACATTTTTATTTATGTTTGCTGCAGTCATGTTGCTTTCAGCAGAAAAATTTACTTTCAAATATGGAGAAGGCGACAATTACAGGGTTCTTTCATCTGTTCATGAAAATGTATATTTTAACGGACTTTTCAGCCATCATGCTGAAATTATCAACCGTATTTCTGTAAAAGTTTCTTCTGTCGACGATGAGTGGGCAAACCATGAAGCCGTTTTTATGACGTCTGAATCATCTTCTGACAGATCCGGTATACCGGTTTTTTCATGGGGTGAAGAGTATCACAGTGTTTTTAAACGAAATAAATTTGGTAAATATGAGATTGGTGATGAATATTTCATGCCGGTTGTAAGAGATGTTCCGATTTTTCCAGATAAAGACTTGCAGCCTGGTGATACATGGACAGCCGATGGAGAAGAAGCCCATGATTTGAGACGTGGTTTTGATCTTGAAACGCCTTTTAAAGTTCCTTTTAACGTTAAATATACTTATGTTGGTCCAGAAAAGGTTAATGGCAAAGTGCTTCATAAAATTCTTGCTAAATATACAATGAATTTTGTGAATAAACAGCGTCCTGTTGATGTGTCACTTGATTATCCATATAACACGATGGGATTTTCTAATCAGACTATATATTGGAATGCTGAAAACGGTGCAATTGAATTTTATGATGAAGAATTCCGTATCGTAATTGAAACCATAAGCGGAATAACTGCTGTTTTTGAGGGAACAGCGCATGCAGAAGTTGCAGATTTGGTACGCATGAAACCAGAAATTGTTGTTACAGAAGTTGAAAACAAATTGAAAGACCTTGGCATTGATAATACACAGGTTTCTGCAACAGAAAAAGGAATTACAATCAGTATCGAAAACATTCAGTTTAAAGCCGATTCAGCTGTCCTTCAGGAAAGCGAAAAGCGCAAGCTTGAAAAAATTGCAAAAATTCTTGAAGCATATCCTGACAACGATTTGCTTGTTTCCGGACACACGGCACTTGCTGGTTCTGCTGAATCAAGACAGCAGCTGTCTGAAGAACGAGCACAGGCTGTTGCTGCATATTTAGTTGAGCTTGGCGTAAAAGATGCATATCACATTTTCTCAAAAGGTTTTGGTGCAGAACAGCCGATTGCAGAAAACAGAACAGAAGCAGGTCGTGCAAGAAACAGACGTGTAGAAATAACAATTTTGAATCAATAAAGACGTTTTTGCTTTGGCAGAAAATTATCAAAAGACCGCTAAAAATAATTTCTAGCGGTCTTTTTTATTTTAGATCACAGCTAACCATTTCCTCTATGATTTCTTTAAATGGCTTTTTAGCTTTCCATCCGAGGTCTTTGTAGATTAACGAAGAATCTCCGACTAAAGGAATTTCTTCGCCGGGACGGATAAAAGATTCATTGATTTTTAAATATTTGTGATAATCTAAGTCGACAACATTAAACGCAATTTTTAATAAATCTTCTACAGTGTGTAAAATTCCTGTTGAAATAACATAATCTTTTGGAACTTTATTCTGCAGCATAAGGTACATTGCCTGTACATATTCAGGAGCATATCCCCAGTCACGTTTTGCCTGGATATTTCCAAGTTCAATAAAATCTTGTTTGCCATGAACAATATCTGCAACCGCAGATGTTACTTTTCTTGTTACAAATGTCCTTCCTCGTCTTGGTGATTCATGATTATATGTAAAACCTGTACAGGCAAAAAGGTTAAAACGTTCTCTGTAGTTTTTTATAAGTGAATGGCTTGATAATTTTGATATTCCATATACAGAACGTGGATTGTATGTTGTTTTTTCTGATTGTGGATATTCTGTTGCGTTTCCAAATATTTCACTTGAGCCTGCAAAGTAAATGTGGCAAGATGGACATATTTCCAAAACGCTTAAAAGTATATTATGTGTAGTTGTAAAATTATTCATCATTATCGATAAATCATCTTCAACAGAAAAGCTTACGAAACTTGATGCTGCTAAATGGTAGCATTCATCTGGTTTTATTTCATTAAATAGCTTATAAACAGAAAGGCTGTTATCAAGCTGGCATGTTACAATTTTTATTCGATTAAGAAGATGGGCAATATTTTCCATCTTTTGGGAATTTTCAATACTTGCCCTTCTTACGACTCCGTAGACTTCATAACCTTTTGACAATAATAATTCTGCCAGATATGAACCATCTTGGCCATTTATTCCTGTAATTAGGGCTTTCTTCACAATTTACTCCAAAATAGATTTATAAATTTTCATAGTTTCTTCTGCTGTCTTTTCCCATGAAAATTTTTTTAGAATCTCTTTTCCTTTTGATATAATCTCTTGTCTGAATGATAAATCCTTTAGCAATTTATCACAACATGCTGTTAATTGCTGCTTGTTTTTAGGGTCAAAATATAAGGCTCCATTATCCGCAACTTCTCTAAAACAAGAAGCGTCTGCCAGAATGGCAGGACATTCAGCAGAAAATGCTTCTAAAATTGGGATACCGAATCCTTCGTAATAAGAAGGAAAAATAAAAGCAATTGCATTATGGTACAGCCAATACATTTCATTATTATCTTTGAAAAAGTGATGAATTACTTGAGTGGATAGACCAAGTTCTTTTATTAATTCTGATTCCCAGTCTGTAAAGTTTGAACCTGTACAGACAATTTTTACGTCAGAATTTGTTTTTAAAAAGTCTGATAAAGAAAGCAGCATAAAATAAAAGTTTTTATAATCATTTCTGTTTCCTGTAAAAAGAAAATATTTTCCGAATTGATTTTTTTCCTGCTGATTTTTTTCAAGAATTGAATCTCCAAGATATACGACATCAATTTTATTTTCTGGAATTTTCATGATGTCAATAATATCTTGTTTTGTATTCTCTGAAATAGCGATAATTTTACTTGCTTTTTCTGCAAGAAGTTGTTTGTTTCTTATAGTGTTAATATCCAAAAGCATTTCTGGAAATTTTTCATGAATCATATCATAAATTGTTAAAACGAAAGGCTTTTCCCCGATATAATCTAGAAAATATGGATCATAATAAGTTGTGTGAAATATATCAAAATCTTGTTGCTTGAGGGCTTGTATAGTTCTTTGGCGATTTGTCATAAAATCTTTGTGGAAAACTTTATTTCGTAAACTCCAAAGTTTTCTTTTGCCTCGAAACTGCATCGACGGTAGAAAATTTTCATATAAATATTTTAATTCAGAATTATTCAATTCTGTCAAAGGTTCTTCTTTCAGATAAATATTTTTTGAATAAGTTAATGGCAGTTCATAATTAATGTCAAATTTTTTTAATCTTGAGATTATTTCGACGAAATATCGGGAAACTCCTCCAGTCTTTTGCATATCAAAAATCTGACTGTCGTAAAGTATTTTCATAAAAGGTTTGTCCTTATTGTTTCAATTTAGGGTTGGTATAATAATCACAAAAAAAAATATTTCTTGTTGTTCAGATAATATTCAAAATTTGGATAAATACATATAAATTAAATATTAGTGCTTTTATTGAGAACATTATAGATGTATTCTCTGGTTTTCTTATAAAGGTTAGCTTATTTTTAGTTCAAAATAAAAAAAATGCCAAGACCCATGAAGGTTTTTATTCTGCTTCTTCTTCTGCAGGTGCTTCTGCCGGAGTTTCTGTATTTTCAGTTTTTTCAGCTGGCTGTACAACAGGTTTACTCTTCTTTTTGGTTACTTTCTTTGGCTTTTTTTGATAGTTTACGATATAAGCAATCAAATCAAGATATGCTATTACAAAAATAGTGCATAAAATAACGCGAAAATCTGTGAAAACACCCTGTATTACGTCTTGAACTTCAGTAAAATTCATATCATAATTATCGGATAAATTATAATTTTTCTTTATGGACACACAATGATTGGTATCATCGATTACAATGCAGGTAACATTAAAAGCGTAGAAATGGCGCTTGAATCAATGGCTATTCCATATATTCTTGGAAAAAAGCCTGAAGATTTGAAAAATGTAGACAGACTTATTTTTCCGGGAGTTGGTGATGCGGCTTATGCAATGAAACAGCTGAAATCAACTGGTTTTGATATGTTTTTAAAAGAACATGCACAGGCACAGACTCCTATCATGGGCATCTGTCTTGGTTCTCAGATTATTTTTGAACATTCTGAAGAAGGGGACACTGATTGCCTGGGTCTTGTTCCCGGAAAAATCACTCATTTTAAAAATATTTTTGACAGAGAAGGAATTCCTACTGATGGTTTAAAAATTCCGCATATGGGCTGGAATGACATTCATTGCAGGGAAGAGCAGATTTTCAAAGGAATTACAGATGGAACAGCTTTTTATTTTGTACATTCTTATGTAATTGAACCTGCTGTCTGGAATGATGTGCGTGCATTCTGTGAGTATGGCATAAAAGTTCCAGCTGTTATCCGGCATGGTTCAATTGTAGCCTGCCAGTTCCATCCGGAAAAATCTGGTGAACCAGGCTTGCGTCTGTTAAAAAACTTCTGTGTTGCTCAGGGAGCTGACTAATGTTAAAAAAGCGTATAATTGTTTGCCTTGATGTAAAAGATGGGCGCACGACAAAGGGTGTGCAGTTTTTAAACAATGTTGATGTCGGTGATCCTGTTGAAATGGCAGCCGAGTATTATCGTCAGGGTGTTGATGAACTTGTTTTCTATGACATTATTGCTTCTGCACGTGGTCGTGGTCCAATCCTTGATTTGATTCATCGCGTTGCTTCTCAGGTTTTTATTCCATTTTGTGTTGGTGGTGGCATCGGTTCGCTTGATGATATCAGATCAACAATTCTTGCCGGAGCTGAGAAAATCAGTTTGAATTCACAGGCTGTAAAAAATCCGTCTTTGATTACAGAAGGTGCCCGTGTTTTTGGCAACCAGTGCATTGTGCTTGGCATGGATGCAAAAAAAGATCCGGCTTGTCCAAGTGGTTATCGTGTTTATATTAACGGAGGCCGTGTAAAAACGGATCTTGATGCAAGAGAATGGGCTGTTCATGCAGTGGAACTTGGTGCGGGCGAAATTGTTCTTAACTCTATGGATGCAGACGGAACAAGAGCCGGTTATGAACTTACTCTTACAAAAATGATTGCTGATGCTGTAAGTGTTCCTGTTGTGGCTTCTGGTGGTGGTGGAACGACGGCTCATCTTGCTGATGTGCTTACAAAAGGCAAAGCTGATGCAGCTTTGATTGCATCAATGGTTCATTCTGGAGATTATACAATTGAAGGAATTAAGAAAGACCTTGATGCTCAGAACATTCCTGTGCGCCGTCTTTATACAGAAATTAATTAGAAACAAAAAGCTGTTTGTCTTGCAGTGCACCCCTAAAGTTGGCCAAATAAAGTTCAATTTTAGGAGGTGCATTTTTTTATTCGTGCGGAGGGTTTAATACCCGACGTTTGCGTCGTAACAAGGGGATTAAACCCGACTGCAACCACTTATTAAGAACAACATATCTCGCTGCTTGCGGCG
>JAKSTS010000017.1 GCA_024402455.1 Treponemataceae bacterium | reverse complement strand
AAACTACAGCTTCGATACATGCATCAAGCCGTTCAAGCATTTTTTCGTCACGATTTTCATATTCAAAATTGTGCGTCCAGAAACGATAATCTGTCGGCACACGAATGAAATTCGCGCCCATATCAGCAATAAAATCAAGTTCTTTTTCGTTTATCACAATTTCAGACGGAGCAACTTCCTTGCGGTCTCCCATTGAAAACAGCCAGATCATGTTAAATCCATACCACTTTTTGTTGTTACTCATAATTGAAAAAATCCTCTTTATTGCAGGTTAAAACCGAAAATTGGAAACACAAGAAAACCGGTTTCCTACAAGTGAATATAATATGTTCTCTTTAATGTTGTCAAGAAAAAAAAGAAACCGTTTTCTCAAAAATATACAAAATATGCAAAAATCAGGCAGTTTCCGCATAATCAGCCCAAATTTTCTGCATTTTATGTTATATTCTAAAAAAGCTGGCAAACTGAAAACGCCCGAAACAATGTCTGGCTTATTAAACCAAGGAGAAAAGCAAAATGCACAGGCTGAATATTTCAGTCTGAACGCTGAATGCAAAACGCTTTATAAAATGAAATTAACCATAAATGAAATTGCAGAAATGGCGCATGTTGCTAAAAGCACAGTTTCAAAAGCGATAAACGGTCAAAAAGGCGTCAGTGAAGAAAACCGGCAGCGCATTCTTGAAATAATTGAGCAGGTAAATTTTCAGCCAAGCGCCTCTGCACGCGCATTGGCCCAGAACAAAACTGGCGCAATCGGCATTGTGCTGCCACACGATGCATTTTTTTCTCTTTCGGGCGAATACTGGGCAAGTGTTGTTTCTTCAATTGCAGCAGAAGCAAACAAACGGAACAATTCTCTTATGGTTATTGCTCCGCAAAAAGATGAAAAGTTTAAAATTGAATCTCTGGAAATTATTTTAAAACGGCACGGCGTTGACGGACTGATAATTGGCGCAGAACAGATTGAAACAGAAACGATTATGAACGTTATAAAACAGGACATGCCGTTTGTATTTATTGGCAAAAATCCGTATTTTGAACATTTTGCCGTTGACATTTCAAACAAAGCAAGTGCAATGCGTGTTGTTAACCAGCTTGTACAGCAGGGCTACAAAAAAATCGGCTGCATTGCCGGTCCAAAAGAATACGACTATACAATTGAACGAATAAATGGTTTTAAAGAAAGCCTTGAAAAAGCAGGACTCGACAGTTCAAGAATTTTAACTTCAAATTATAACAAAGAAGACATTCTGAAAAATGCAGCTGAGTTTTTTGAAAAAAACAGCGACATTGACGCTTTGTTTATAGCAGCCGGCGGAGATTTTGTGCTGAACATTATGGATGTGTTGCGCACAAACGGCAGAAACCTAAAAACATTTGGACTTGGCGTCTTTGACGACAGCAGAATCTTTGATTTTCTTGAATGGCCGATTGTAACTGCAAAACAGCCGATTGAAGCAATGGGCACAGCTGCCGCAGACATGCTTTTTAACATAATCGACGGCACGCCTCCGGCAGAAAAACTAAAAACCTTCGACGCCGAAATCATAATAAGATAAAAAGGAATAATGGAATTAAAAAATATTTTTATCTGATTTTGATTTTTCTTGCAGATTTTGCATTTGCAAAACCACAACAGGGATATATCAACAGAGATTATTTGGAAAAAAATTGTAAATAACAGGACAAACAGGAGTAAAGAAAATTATGAAAAAATTAGGTTTGATTTTTTTACTGTTGGTCATGACAGTGTTTATTTCTTGCCATGAATCTATTTTAAAAGAAAAAATAGTAAGATTTGAAAATGCAACAGCTCCGGCTTATAAAGAATTTTATGAGCATTATGGAAATATCTATTTATTCTATAAAGAAAGTCCGTATAAATATCAAAGATATAATGAACATAATGGCAGTCTTGTAGAGCAATATAGCGTAATAGAAGAATTAGAATATTACTATAAAGAGAACAATAATCTGTGTTATATTGGAAAAATAAATCTTGATGGTGTATTTGATAAAAACGATATATGCATAGTACCTTTTCCACAAATACCTGAAGATGCAAAAGCTGTAGGGTATAATTCAGAAATTCTAGAATCACCTTTTCATAGAGCAGTTATTCTAGTAGAAAATGGTTCTGCACGAAGCACAGACCCTTATGGATATATCAGAATGAATTATAAAACTAATACATTTGAAACATTTAATCCATTCAATGATGAAGAATAAAAGTTGATCACAGATTCAGCCCAAATTTACAGCACAACCCAAACGCGAAACCGTGCTGCTGTTATGGATTTAATTTCTTTTTTGACCAGTCTTTTAAGAGTGTGTCTGGTCTGGTGCACAAAACCTGCACAAGCAGGGCTCCAAGCGGTCCGAAAATCTGGTCTAAAATTATGCGTTCGTCGCTTGTAAAAGCAGAAAGAACATAACCTGCAATGTCGCTGTGATCTGGTCTGCCAATGCCAATACGCAGCCGCCAGAAATCTGCAGTGCCAAGCACGGCTTTTGTAGAGCGCAGTCCGTTATGACCGCCAAGACCACCAGACCATTTCAAGCTGACTGTTCCTGGTGCAAGTTCAAGCTCATCATGAATGACAAGGATTTCTTCGGGTTTTATTTTATAAAAACTTGCAAGAGCGCCTATGCTTTCTCCTGAAAGGTTCATGTATGTTTCAGGCTTCAAAAAATAAATTTTTTCGCCAGCTTCTGCAGCACATTTTATAGATTTTCCGCAAACCTGTTCAGACATGTTTTGAATTACAGAACGGTCTAAAACAGCATATTGCCCTTTAAATTTAGACTGCCAGTTCAGTTTTGAAGCAAAAGGTAAAGTTTCTTCAAAAATCCAGCTTGCATTATGACGTGTCTTTTCATATTCGCGTCCATAATTTCCTAAAAAAGCAACCAATGAAATCATAATATTTTCTCTTTTATATTTTGAATAATTTGAACCTGCAGACTTTTTAAGCTTTTACAAACTGCACATAACAAGCATAAAAAGCGTTTGCAAGAAATTCCATTCGCGGTTAAACTGTAGTGTGGAATTTTAAATTTTTTAGAACTCCGCATCCTTAAAAGAATATAGTTTTTTTGCTTACGATTTTCAATCGGTCGCTTCAAAAAACATTTTTGAAATGCCAATGCAAAAAACTGAAACCTTTTCAGTTTAAGAACGCAGCATTCTTTTCTATATTTTCAAAAGGAAAACTGACATTGTTCAGTCACGGGAACTTTTCCCGATAAGGCCAATGCTAAATTTTAGATGGCCATAAAATATTTTTTTAGGAAGAATATGATCCCTCAGAAAAAACGTGTATACGTAATTGGTCACAGAAACCCGGACACAGATTCCGTTGTTTCAGCAGCAGCTTTAGCAGATTTAAGAAAAAACATGGGACACGCTGAATATGTTGCAGCACGTGCCGGAAAAATAAACCCGCAGACAGAATATATTTTCAATAGATTTAAAGTGCCTGTTCCAGAATATGTGCCCGATCTTGTGCCAAAAGTCGGCTATTATATGCCAGCAACAAACGAAACAGTAAACTGCAAGACATCGCTTTGGAACGCCATTGCCAAAATGGAAGCATGCAGCACAAAAGTTCTGCCTGTTGTTGATGACAACGGCTATTATCATTCGCTTCTGCATTACAATGCTTTTTCAAAAAACATTTTAAAAACTCTTGACCCGGAAAAATCTTCGGCTTTAATTACAAGCATTTCTCTAATGCAGGAAACTTTGAATGCACAGCCGCTTGTAACATATAAAGAACTTGATGTTTTCAAATGCAATATTTTAGTTGCAGCGTCTGAATTTGAAACATTCAAAGAAATGCTTGACATGCAGGCAAGCGAAAATTCAGTTGTCATAACAGGCGACAGAATTGACATTCAGGAATACTGCGTAAAAAAAGGCATCCGCGCTTTAATTATTTCTTCCGGTTCAATTATGAGCAAGGAACTTCGCGAAAAAGCTGAAAAGCAGAATGTTTCTGTGCTTATAAGCCCGTATGACGCAGCTTCAACTGCAATGCTAAGTGTTTATGCAACACCAGTTTCTGCAATGGCAGACAAGACAATTCAGCCGGTCAAAGCAACAGACATTGTGCGCCGCATAAGAACACATCTTTCGCAGTCACCAAGCCGCACATTGCCGGTAATTTCAGATGATTCAAAAGTAATCGGAACAATTTCCGAAGGCGATTTACTGCAGGAAGCAAACATTGACATTACGCTTGTTGACCACAACGAACAGACACAGGCAGTTGAAGGCATTGAAAATTACAAAATTCTTGAAATCATTGACCACCACAGGCTCGGAAACCTTTCAACAAGAAATCCGATTACATTCATAAACAAGCCGGTCGGTGCAACTTCAACAATCATTACAAACCTTTACAGAGAAAACCGCGTGCCAATTTCAAAAGAAATTGCTTCGCTGCTGCTTTCTGGAATTCTTGCAGACACGCTTACACTTCAGTCTGCAACAACAACAGAAACAGACAGAGAAACAGCCGAATTCTTGTCTAATGTTACAAACATTGACATTGACAAGCTTGGCTTTGAAATTGCACAGGCTGCAGGTCAGATAAGCGGCAGAAGCGCAGCAGAAGTCATCCATCAAGATATGAAAGAATATCAGGAAGACGGCTTCAGCTTTACAGTAAGCCAGATTGAAATTGACAATCCTGAAGAACTTATAAGCCGCAAAGCCGAATTTATTGAAGAACTCGACATTGAACGCCGTGCATCAAAATCTCTGTTCTGTTCACTTATGGTTACAGACATTACAAGCCTTACAAGCGTCATGCTCATTTCCGGAGATCCGGCTTTTCTGCAGGTCATCGGTTTTCCAAAAAGAGAAGAATCTGTTTATATGCTGCGTGACATTGTTTCAAGGAAAAAACAGCTTATTCCGCTTTTAGGTGAACAGATTGACAAATTTTCAGGAAGCCGATAAGCAGCAGAAAATCAGCAGTTCCGGCACAGAGCGTTTGGGTCTGCGGTCTTAATATGTGGTTGCGGTCGTTTTCTTTCTTTTCTATCAGAAAGATCATTGAAATGACCGTATAATCTGCATAAACAAAAAAATTTGAATTATTACAAAAAATTATTTTTTTAAGAACATTTTTAATGTATAATAACAGTATATAATAATGTAAATTTGATAAACATATTAATGACAGACCCTAAAAAAATAGACTGCATGATTTTTAGGGTTCAATAATATTAATATTTTATTTTCCGGGGGGAAATTGTTTTGAAAAAAAGTATCTTTTTATTATCAGTATTTTTAATTTCATGTCTTTTATTTTCTTGCAGCAAATATGCAGTAATAAATAATGCAGATGATTTAGCAGGGAAAAAAATCGGTGTTCAGGAAGGAACAACCGGAGAACTTTATGTTCACGATTACGTAAAAAATGCAGAAGCTGTTTTGTACAAAAGTGGCCTTGAAGCAGCAGCGGCATTATCAAACGGATTAATTGATGCAGTAATTCTTGATGAACTTCCGGCAAGAGAAATTATTGCAAACTACGAAAACCTTGCAATAATTACAGACCAGTTTGAAAAAGAAGAATATGCAATAGCCGTAAACAAATCTAGCACAGAACTTCTTAATGACATTAATTCAACGATAATTGCCCTGAAAGCAACCGGCGAATACAAAGATTTAATCAAAACTTTTATGCCAGTTAACGGAAAAATTGTTGTTCCGCCATCAGCTGCAGGAAACTTTCCAAAACTGCTCAAAGTCGGAACAAATGCGACTTTTCCACCTTTTGAATATTATGAAGATAATAAAATCGTCGGCTTTGACATTACATTAAGCGAAAAAATTGCAACAAGCCTAAAGTCATCAATTGAAATAATTGACATGGATTTTGACCAGCTTATTCCTGCTCTTGAAAAAGGAACAGTTGATTTTATTGCAACAGGCATGTCTATTACAGAAGAAAGAAAAGATTTTGTTTCTTTTTCTGTGCCTTACTTTGAATCTAATCAGGTAATCATCATAAGGAACCAAAAAAAATAAGCATTATATGCTCAGGCAGAAAAAATCTTGAGCATATAATAATCTCTTTAAAAACACAACTTATTGTTTTCACTTCAGTTTTTGCTCTCGACTGATATAAAACAGTATGATAGAATCAGCATGTTTCATAGATTTTTAAAAACTTACAGAAGGGCTGTTTGAAATTTCTGCCAGCACAAACACAGGCAGAACCTGCAGCCGGGTTTTATTTTTTTATTGCAGCATAAGCATCAAAAAAACAAAACCTTTCGCAAGAATCAATGTTTGACAGGAGTCAAAATATGAGGAAGAGTTATTTGCTATTGGCAGCATTGACTGCCGTTATTGGAATTATGATGATAATTGCCCCGACTGAATGCGTAAAAGTAATTGTCATTACGGCGGGCATTGCAGCCATTATAAATGGTTTATATACACTTATTTCAAAGCGCAAGCTTCTTGCAAACAGCAATTTTGACACAACCGAAACAATCAAAGGTTTTTCAAGCATTATCATCGGTGCACTTGCAGTGCTTTTGCCGCTTGTATTTGCAGGTGTACTTTGGACTGTTATGGTTTATGTTCTTGCTGTCTATCTTTTAATTTCTGCAATTACAGAAATTTATCTTGCTTCTCAACTAAAAGCCGCAAACATTGAAACAAGACTGTCTAAAACAGAAACAATTACTTCACTACTGCTTGCAGCAATTCTGTTCTGTCTTCCTGCAGAAATTGGCAAAATCATTATTAGGCTTGGCGGCATCGCACTGCTCATCGGTTCAATTGTCTGTGCATATCTTGAATGGAAGAACCAGCCGTTATCTCTAGAAGTTGAAATTCTTCCAGACGACGACTTTGAAAAATAATTTTAATCAGGTTGTCCGTCTGCTGCCAGCAGAAAAACATACTCAAAAACAGATAATCTGCGAATTTTAATACATGTACGAACTAACCCCGAGCAGATTACATGAAGCAGATGATATCTTTAATGCGTTTTAATCAGCAAGCCTGCTATTTTTTCAAAATTTCAAGCATTGCTTCATACAGTGGTTTCGGGTTGAGTTTTTCATCGTATGGCAGCGCATGTCCTTTTCCAGGGAAAGTATATGGAACCCAGCTTGATGCATCTGTAAAGCCCCACATAATGAAATTCTTTACGTTAGGTTCTTCAACTGCAATCTGCAAAAGTTCGCAGTAAATCTGCTGCTGTTTATCAAGGTGGCTTTCATAATTTTTCTGTGGAATACGGACATCAACTTCGCTGAATGAAACATCAACCCCAATGTCAGCATAGCGCTTTACATTTTTGCGGATCTGTTCTGCATTAAAGCCATAAGCCGTATCCATATGCATCTGCATTCCAACACCATTAATCGGAACACCTTTTTCTTTAAGATTCTTTACAAAATTGAACATTGCATCTGCTTTAGGCTGCCCCATTGTTTCATTTGAATAATCGTTAATATAAAGTTTTGCCGACGGGTCACATTCATGTGCTTTTATCAGCGCATGTTCAATATAATCTTCGCCAATAGTCTTATACCAGATGTTTTTTCTGAGAGAACCGTTATCTTCAAACATTTCGTTTACAACATCATAATCCTGTATTCTGCCTTTATAGCGGGTCATAATAGTAGAAATATGGTTGTCCATAACTTCAAGTGCCTTTTCGCGGCTCCATCTTTCAGACAAAAATGAAGGATTTTGATTATGCCAGAAAAGTGTATGGAATTTGACTTTCATATTGTTTGCTTCTGCAAACTCAATTATTCTGTCTGTTTCACTCCAATTCCAGGTATTTTCTCTTGGATGAATCGATTCCCATTTCATACAGTTCTCTGCAACAATAATCGAACTGTTTTTTGCAATTATGCTTGTGTGAGACTCTTTATTAAGGCTGCCGACAGCAACGGCAACACCGGTGTCAAGATTTTTTTTTGAGGCAAGAGAACGAAAAGTGTCTTGTGTCGTCAAACCAACACAAACAGCACCAACACAACCTAAAAGCCAAATTGAAAGTGTTGCTATTCTCTTAATCATATTTTCTCCTCCAGTTTGTTGTAGAATAAAAACAAAATGAAGAATTGTCTATAAGAGAAATTGCTTATTTTAGATATTTTTGAGATTTGTAACTGTTTTTAACTTAACAAAAATCTAGTTATTCATATATAAATACATAAAACAACATTTATATTTTCATTTTCAGCTGAATCAGTTCATGAATTCATGTTTTATCCGCAGCTTAAAAATTTTGCTGGACGCAAAGCTTTTAAGCTGCAGACACATGTGAATTATTCAAAAAATTACAGTTTTCCGCCGGCTTTTTTCCATAAAGGAAGGCTCTTGAAATCATAAGCTTCTTTCATCCAGCGTCCGCCAGAAGAACAGTCGATTTTTCTTCCATCAATGTAATGAATCCATTCGCCCTGCGGCAGATAATATTCAACAGAACCGTCTTCTGAAAAAACAGGTGCAACAAGCAGAGAATCGCCAAGCATATACTGTCTGTCTAAAAATGCAGCTGTCGGATCTTCTGGAAATTCAAGAAACATTGCACGCAGAACAGGAATGCCTTTTTGGCATGCAGTTTTTGCACACTCAAGCAGATAAGGCATAAGCGAACCTTTTATATTTGCAAAAATTCGTGCAACTTCGCTTGATTCTTCATCAACAGACCATGGCACACGATACGAATTACTTCCATGCAGGCGACTGTGCGATGACAAAAGCCCAAACTGAAGCCAGCGCTTAAACAATGCAGGCGGCGGATTGCCTTCAAACCCACCAATGTCATGGCTCCAGAAACCAAAACCGCAAAGACCAAGAGAAAGACCACCTCTTAAAGTTTCTGCCATTGCTTCAAATGTTGATTCGCAGTCGCCACCCCAGTGCAACGGGAACGACTGGCAGCCGACAGTTGCAGAACGTGCAAAAAGGCAGGCTTCTCCTTTGCCGCATTTTTTCTCAAGCAATTTAAACACGCACCGGTTATACAGATATGTATAATAATTGTGCATTTTTTCTGCATCTGCACCGTCATAATAAACACCGTCAAGAGGAATGCGTTCACCAAAATCAGTTTTGAATGCATCAACGCCCATTTTCAGCAGAGCTTCAAGCTTTGATTCATACCAGCGGCAGGCTTCTGGATTTGTAAAGTCTACAATAGCCATGCCAGCCTGCCACATATCTGTCTGCCAGACTGAACCGTCCTGTTTTTTAATAAAATAGCCGCCGTTTTTGCCTTCTTCAAACAAAGGAGAACGCTGCGCAATATATGGATTTATCCAGACACAAACTTTCAAACCACGTTCATGCAGGCGCTTTATAAGCCCTTTTGGATCAGGAAAAGTTTCTTTGTTCCATGTAAAATCACACCAGTTAAAATCTTTCATCCAGAAGCAGTCAAAATGGAAAACGCTGAGCGGAATATTCCGTTCTTTCATGCCATCAATAAAAGACATTACAGTTTTTTCATCATAAGAAGTTGTAAACGATGTTGAAAGCCAAAGCCCGAACGACCAGTCTGGAACCATTACAGGGCGACCTGTTAATGCTGTGTATTTTTCAATTATTTCTTTTGGCGAAGGCCCATAAATTATAAAATATTCAAGTTTTTCGCCCGGAACAGAAAACTGTACGCGCGAAACTTTTTCTGTTGCAACTTCAAAAGATACATTGTCACTTGAATTTACAAAAACGCCATAACCTTTATTAGTCAAGTAAAATGGAATTGTTTTATAAGCCTGTTCGCCGGCTGTTCCGCCGTCTTGATTTGATGTTTCTATGCTCTGCCCGTTTTTAATGAATGCTCCAAATCTTTCGCCAAAACCATAAACGTTTTCGCCGACAGAAAGAGAAAGTTCTTCTTTTATATAAGTTTTGTCTCCGCTGTAAAACAAATGCTGCACAGGCTGTGTTGTTTCGCGCATAAAAGCTGTCGACTTCCATTCATTTTTTGTAAGCGGTTTGTTATCGCCCAGAAACTGAACAAACCAGTTTTCGCCTTTTTTCAGACATGCAGAAAGAGCCCCGGAAGAAATTACAGCTTCGTTTTCATCAATTTTAATTTCCGGCACAAATTTTTTATCCTGGTTCAATTCAAAATGAGGTGCTTTATCAACAGTGCCTTCAAAATGGCTGATGCTTACTTTGAGCACATCTTTGCAAGGTGCACTGTAACGAACAGTCAAAAGTGGCATGCTGAGTGTGTCGCCACGGGTACGCACAAATCTGACAGGAGCATAAACAACAAGTTCATTGTCTTTTTTTTCAACGTCATAAACCTGCGAAGCAAAATTACCTTCAATACCGTCTTTTTCAAGCCAAAAGCCATTAGTAAATTTCATGTTTTCCTCTTTTAAAACACCATATCGGCGGTGTTTTTCTTTTGCCGGCCCTAAATTTAGTTTTTAGACCCAAACATATCTTTAGCCTTTTATTCAAACAAAAGCAACAGAATAATTCAATAAAACAGCCAAAAAATGCAGTTTTAAAGCCGCATTTCTTCTTTAAATTGCCGACAAGTTTTAGATGCTGCAAAAATACAAAAACACCCCAAAGCTGCATCATCTTTTTCTGCAGATTTTATTTCTGCATATAACAGCGTCTGTACGCCGTGGGCGTTAAGCCTGTGCACCGCTTAAACACTTTTGAAAAATGAAACTGATTTTCAAACGCAAAATGCTCGGCGATTTCGGCAACAGTTTTATCTGTTGTAATAAGCTCTGCAGCAGCTGCCTCCGTGCGCAAACGCATAAAATATTGATATGGCGTCATATGCATTTCTTCACGGAACATCCTGATGAAATGCTCAGCAGAAAGACCGAACACATATGCAACATGAGAAATCGTTATGTTTTTATCAAGATTTTTTTTCAAATATTCCATTGCACTTCTTACAAATGCAGTTCTATGAGAAACTGACGGAGATTCCGCTTTTATCGCAACTGAATCTCCGGAAAACCGGCTGTAAAGCAGGCTGCAAAGCAGATAATTTGCAGAAATTTCAAGACCCGGCTGATGAGAAGCCGAAAGACGCAGAAGTTCATCAAATAAAAACCGTGATTCATCCGAAGCAAACTGCTTTACAGAATGCTGCTTCAAAAAATTAGTCAATAAAAGATATATTTCTTTGTCTTTTTCTTCATCAAGCTCAAAAAGCACCGCATAATAAGTCAGAGGGCGCGTAACCTGCTCAGGCACAATTGAATGAAATTCATGAGGACCGGAAAGAAAAAGCGCATTTTTTTCTATCGTTATGCGGGCAGTGTTTGCCAGAAAAGAACCGTTTCCATCAATAAAAAAATGAACTTCAAATTCATTATCGTTATGTGCATGATAGCGCCCGTGCCATGCAAGCTTTTCTCCATGAGTTAAACGATAAACAAAAATTGTTTCTATTATGCGCATAAGATTACACCAGACCTTCCATAAGTTTAGCCAGCTTTTTGTTTAAGTCAAGCAAATTACATAATCGTTCAAAGAATCCCTTTCCTTTTGAATCAGCCAGAAAAGTGCAGCGTTTTAAACAGTTCAATTTTAACGGCATAAAAAAACGCAGGCAATTCTTAAAAGCATTTTATCTGAACATACTATATCAATTTTAGATATAATTTATCAAATTTCTGTATTTGAAAAAACTGCTTTTCAGCATATTCTAAGCTTATTTGGAGGAAACATGAAAACAGTAGCAGGAATTGACCTTGGTACACAGAGCATGAAAGTGTATGTGTATGATTTTGAATCTAAAAAAGCAGCAGCAATTGCAACTTGTCCGGTAGACATTATTTCGGAAAATGACGGAACACGAGAGCAGAAGACAGAATGGTATGACAATGCCCTCAAAACCTGTTTCGATAAAATACCAGCAGATGTACGTGCTACAATCTGCGCACTTGGCGTTTCAGGCCATCAGCACGGTTTCGTGCCGCTTGATGCTGAAGGCAAAGCACTTTATAACGTTAAACTTTGGAACGACACTTCTACAGCAGAAGAATGCCGTGTAATTACAGAAAAAGCAGGCGGAGACAAAGCTGTTATCGACGAAGTACGCAACCTTATGCTGCCGGGCTTTACAGCTCCAAAGATTTTCTGGCTTAAACGGCACAAACCTGAATTATTTGCAAAATTAAAGTACATCATGCTTCCGCATGATTATTTAAACTATAAACTTACAGGCGAATATGTCATGGAATATGGCGACACGTCTGGAACAGCCCTTTTTAATTCGGCAACACGCAAGTGGTCTAAAAAAATCTGTTCAATTATTGATGACAAACTCGAAGGCCTTTTGCCAAAACTCATTGAAAGCGACAAACCATGCGGAAAAGTTTCTGCAGAATGTGCAAAATGGCTCGGTCTGCCGGCAGGAATTCCAGTTTCTTCTGGTGGCGGCGACAACATGATGGGTGCAATCGGAACAGGAACAGTTGAAGACGGTTTCTTGACGATGAGTATGGGAACTTCTGGAACATTGTACGGATACAGTGCAAAACCAATTGCAGATCCTGAACATGGTCTTTCTGGTTTCTGTTCTTCTACAGGCGGTTGGCTGCCACTTTTGTGCACAATGAACTGTACTGTTGCAACAGAAGAAATCCGTGCACTGTTCGGTCTTGGCGTAAAAGATTTTGATGCAGAAGCAGCTACAGCAGAAATCGGTTCAAACGGTGTTGTTGTTCTTCCATTCTTTAATGGCGAAAGAACACCAAACCTGCCGAATGGTCGCGCAAGCATTACAGGTTTGAGCCTTGCAAACACAAAACGCGCAAACATCTGCCGTGCAGCAATGGAAAGTGCAGTATTTGCAATGCGCGGTGGAATTGACGCATTCAGAAAACTCGGATTTGAACCAAAAGAAATCCGTCTGATTGGCGGCGGCTCAAAGAGCCCGCTCTGGAGACAAATTGCAGCAGATATTCTTAATCTGCCAATCAAACTTCCACTTTCTGAAGAAGCAGCTGCACTTGGCGCTGCTGTTCAGGCTTTGTGGTGCTATAAAACAGCAAACGGCGAAAAAGCTTCAATTGCAAGCCTTTGCGCAGAACATGTTCAGATTGACAGCGAACACATTGTTCAGCCAATTGCAGCAAATGTTGCAGCTTATAACGATGCATACGCTGTTTATATAAAGAACCTTGAAGCAGTTATGCCTCTTTATCAATAAGACAATCTAGTGTAAGCAAACTCCGGTGCCGTGCATTCGGAGTTTGTTCTTTTAAGCTTACAAACCGATGTTCTGCTAAACATGCCAGACTGAACGTTTTAGAAGAACACCAATGCAGCATATAAGAAGCTTTTGCTTTTGCATGTACAAAAGCAAAAAACTTTGTATGAAATGCATTAAAAACAGACAGATAATTTTATTATTTTAAGATTACCGCTAAAATCTGCGGTTTTCGCCTTCTGTATGTTTATTTTCACAGATCTGTATTTTGACCAAACGATATTGTTTTTTGCAGAAGACAAGTTTAGTCAAGTTTTCAGATATTTTCCTGTTCCTCCAATAAAAACAGGATCATTTCCCCCTAATCCGGTCAGAATGGTGTTTTGACCGGATTTCTTTTATACAGAAACTTCTTTTTTCAATTTTAAAATAAACGCAGCTCAATGCAGAACATCAATGTATCGTTATTGCTTAAAAGTCTGCACAGCCGGCTTTTGCTTATTTTATGCAACTTAAAAGTCGAAGTTTGAAACATTCTCCATGAATCAATCTGATATTTTTTAGAAAAGCCCTTTATATATTCAGATTTGTCAATTAAAATAAGCTATGCACATTCTGGAAAATTCAAAAATCTTTGCTGCATGCTTTTACAATGCAGTTTTCTCAATAAAAGATTTTGAACCTTCCATCTTGATAAATTGAGTCATTTATATGAAAAAGCTGCTTTTTAGAAACTGTGTTCTATTTTTTATTGCCGCATTGCTTCTGGCTGGAGCTGTTTATTCGCTGTCGATGTCTCTTTCTTTTGTTACGAAGCTTTCAAAACAAGTTACATCTCAGCCAGGCACACCACAATTTCATATTGCATTATATATTCCAGAACCGACACGTTCATTTTTTAATTCTATGCTGCAAGGTGCAAAAGACTTTTGCGAAGAAAATGACATTGCACTTTCTGTCCACACGCTGGACGAAGACACAAACCAGCTGTTTTCTGCGCCATACATAAATGCAGACGGAATTGTCATTTATTCTTTTTCTGACTCAAAAGAAACTGCCGGAATTCTAAATACAATTGCTGGCGCATCAATTCCGCTTGTCTTAATTGACCATGCAATTTCTACAAACATTCCTTATACGCACATTGGCGTCAACAATTTTGAACTGGGCTGTTTTATCGGCGATTATCTATGCAGCGAGCAGGAATCAATTGCACCAATTATTGTTTACAGCGAAAAATCTCCGGGAATGTATGCAGAACGAGAACTTATAGAAATGGGGCTGAAATCTGCGGCAGGTGCAGCCTTAAAAAAAGCAATTCAATGCACCGTAACAAGCCAGAACATGCTTGACGCAGACGAAAACGTATCTGCACTTTTGTCCAGAAACCCAGAAACAAATACAATAATCTTTACAAACGAAGATGACACAATTGCATATGCAAAAATGATTGTTGAGCAGAATAAAGTTGGAACACACAAAATAATCGGTTTTGGTTCTTCAGATGCCGTTAAAGATTATCTTGAAAAAGGTGTTTTAAGTGCACTTGTTTCAGTTGATTCTTACCAGCTCGGTTATCAGGCTCTGCAATCAGTTTACGAAATTTGCCAGAACGGCTATACATCAAGCTATGTAAACACAGGCTTTGATTTTTTAAAACACGGCACAGAGGTTGAGGACAAATGAAAAAATCTTCACTAAAAACGCAAATGGTTCTCAGTGCCGCTGTTTTATGTGCAGCCGTCCTTCTTTCAAACATTTACATTCTCTTCATTTCAAAAGAAATGCAGAAAATTACAAACGACCGCTTTTCTAAAGAACGCGAACTGCAGGCATTGCAGGTTGAACTGCACGAACTGCACGAAACAGCATTAACATATCTTTCAAGCCGTTCAAGCACAGCTTTGGCAACCATGCTTGTGCAGCAGCAGTCAATAAAACAGAAAGTGCAGGAACTTCCGCCTAAACAGTTCAAACAATCTGACCTGACAGAACGCGAAATTTACAGCCTCATTAACCACTATTCAGACGTTGTAGACGCATCAATTGAAGCAAAAAGAGGCAGAAACATTGCATTATACACAGCAAAATTTGCAGAAATGAACAAGCTTTTAACATGCATAGATTCAGAAATAAATACAGTCAGTCTTGAACGATTTAGAGAACAAATTGCAAGCTACGAAATTTTTATTGAAGAAACCCGAAAAATGAACCAGTGGGGGCTTCTTTTTGTTCTGGACATTACAATTCTTGCATTGTTGAGCATATGGATTGCAACAGGCAAAATTTTAAAACCGCTCAACGAGCTTGTAAAAAGTTCACTTGAAATTTCAAGCGGAAACTTCAGTTCTCCAGACATTCCAGCTGGTGCATGGTATGAAGTAAACGAGCTTATTTCCGGTTTTACCAGAATGAAAGCAGATCTTGCAACATACATTCAGGAAATTGAATGGAAACGCGGCGTTGAACAGGATTTTCTAAAAGAAAGGCTGAACAACATGAAAATGCAGCAGCTCATGAAACGCATGGAACTTTATACAATGCAGGCACAGATGAACCCTCATTTTCTTTTTAATACATTGAATACAGGCGTACAGCTGGCAATTCTTGAAGGTGCAGACAATACAGCCGAATACATGACACTGCTTGCAAAACTTTACAGACATGATGTAAGCCAGAAAAACGTAATCGTTCCATTAAGGCACGAATCAGACGGACTTGAAGTTTACTGCGAAATTTTGCGCATACGTTTTCCAAAAACACTCACAATAAATATAGATATTCCAGAAGAATTAAAAGACACATGCCTTGTACCTGTTTCAATTTTACAGCCGCTCGTTGAAAATTCAATTGTTCACGGTTTTCTTGAAAGCAAAGGCTATGGCATAATAGATGTTTCCGTAAAAAAAGAAGAAAACATGCTGCATCTCTGCGTAAAAGACGACGGCTGCGGCATGCAGGAAGAAATAAAAAACAAGCTGCTCGAAAAAGCAAATCTTGAATCAACTTCGTCAAAAGTCATGGGGCTCGAAAATGTCATTCAACGTCTTTATTTCTTCTTTCCACAAAACAAAAACATTATAACAATAGACTCTGCGCCGCAAAAAGGCACAACTATAACAATAAATTTGAACACTCTGGAGGAACCATGTATTCAGTTTTAATTGTTGATGATGAAGAACCAGTTCTCGAAAGCTACAGCTACATGATAAAAAATGGCGCACCAGATTTTGAAGTCTGCGGAAAAGCAAGAAGCGGCGAAGAAGCAATCGAAATGATGTTCCGGCATAAACCGCAGGTTGTATTTATGGACATTTCAATGCCGGGAAAAGACGGTCTTTCTGTAATTGAAAGCATGCATGACACTTTTTCTGACACAATTTTTGTACTTTCAACAGCTTTTGAACGATTTGATCTTGCACAAAGAGCCGTTCCGCTTGGTGTTTTTGCATATCTTGTAAAGCCAGTTACAAAAAAAACATTTTTAAAGACACTTGAAGACATAAAAGAAGCTCTTGCAAAAAAGACAAATTCCCAGGAATTAATTCAGCAAAAAAAACAGCAGTTTTTAACCGAAACTCTGCACCAGAAATTTACACAGGAAGAATGGAACGAAACGAAAGCACTTTTCAGCTTTGACCAAGAACAGTTCTGCGTTGCATTGGTTCAAGGTACAAAAGAACAGCAGAAAGAACTTTTAAAACGGCTTTCTTTCAAGCACCAGATTTTTGAAAGTGAATATTTATCTCTGATGCAGTTTCTTATTCCGCTGCGCACAAATCAATACGAAAGAGTTAAAGACGACCTGTGTTCTATCTGCAATGAAATTGACGGCACAAAAAGCTTAATCTTTGGTCTTGGCAATGCATATCCGGGCAATCTTCTTTATGAATCTGCAAACGAAGCTTTTGAAAATCTTAAAAATCAAAAACAAAATACATTCCGCAACGAGCAGAACCTTATAAAAGATTTTTTACAGAGTTTTGACTTGCGCCAGACAAAAAACACACCGGAAAAAGCATTTGATGTATTGGTTCAATATCTTTTTGCCGGCGAAAACATTGAAAAAGCTCGTTTAAGTCTTTGTGGAATTTTCATGCTTCTTCAAGAACATCTTTTTCAGGCATATACAAACGACGGTTTCCAGGAACAGAAAATCTGCATTTCTGATGAATTTTTATCAATAAAGACAAAAGACGAAATCATACTTTTGGGGAAAAACGCACTGACCTTTTTCAAAAATGAATTTGAAAACCAAAGCAAGCAGAATTACCCCAAAACTCTGGAAAAAGCCCTCGAATTTATTGATTCTCATTTTAATGTTCCACTTTCACTTGCAGATGTTGCCTCTGAATGTGGTGTTTCAGAAACTCATCTCAGTCATCTTTTCAGTGAACATTTGAATACAGGTTTTTCTTCATATATTTCAGAAAAACGAATTGCAAAAGCCAAAGAACTTCTTTTAACGCAACTGAGCATAAAAGAAATAAGTGCAGAAATTGGTTTTCAAGACCAGAATTATTTTACGCGCCTTTTTAGAAAAATTACAGGTCAAACGCCATCAGAATTTCGCACAAATACAGGTTTTGCTTCTATAGAGGAATAAAACAATGAAAAAAGCTTCGTTCATCAAGATTTTTGTCAATCTAGAGATTTTTGCACTTCTCTTTTGCCTTTTGCTGACAGGCTGCACAAAAAGCAAAAACACAAAAACAGAAACCATGCAGAATGTGAAAATCGAAAAAAAAGCGCATGACAAAACAACAAATGCCAAAACAAAACCAAGAATCGGTTTTTCAATTGCATCCGAAACATTTATTCTTGAACGCTGGAATAAAGACATTAAAATTTTTTCAAGTGAAATTGCAGCTTTGGGTGGCGAAGTTTTATTTCAGCTTTCTGCCGGAGGAACAGACGCACAAATAACGCAAATTGAATTTCTCCTTTCAGAAGACATCGATGCGCTTGTTGTTGTTCCAAACGACAGCGATTTGCTCGCAGGCGTCATTCAGCAGGTTATAGACAAAAACATTCCGGTTATTGCATACGACCGTCCGATAAACAGCGTGCCTATTGATGCATACGTCTCTTTTGACAACAAATCTGTCGGAGCGCTTATGGCAAAATCTTTGATTAAAGAAAAACCTTATGGCAATTATCTTATAATTAACGGTTCTCAAAAAGACAGAAATTCATACGAAGTAAACCGCGGCATAATGAATGTGCTTGAACCTTATGTAACAAGAGGGCAAATCAGCATACAAAAACAAATTTGGCTTGAAGAATGGAGCTTTGATGAAGCATTAAAAAAAGCAGAAGATGTTTTTGCAGTTTCTACAGATTTTGATGCAATTACATGCGGAAACGACCAGATTGCAGAAGCCGTTCTTCAGCTTTTGTCAGAACGTCGCCTTGCAGGAAAAATTCTTGTAACAGGACAGGACGCAGATTTATCGGCATGTCAGCATATTGCAGAAGGCACCCAGTTTATGACTGTTTATAAACCGATAACGGCACTGGCAGCAAAAGCTGCACAAGTTACAATGGCACTTACAAAAAGCAAACCACTTACACCGGATGGATATTTTCCAAATAAAAGTACAAAGCATATTCCGTTTTATTTTGAACAGCCTTATGCCGTTACAAAAAACAATCTTGACGAAACTGTAATAAAAGACGGTTTTCATACAGCACAAGATGTTTACAGAACAGATCAATAAAAAGCAGACAGAAAATATCAGACAATCTGAAAATTCCGGAATATTGAAAGATAAAAAAATGTTTAAGGGCTTTTTAAAGTAACGGCATCTAAATAAACAGTTTTGCTGATTTTTTTAGATGCCTTATATATTTTTCGATTTTTTAATCTATTGTGTACAAGGCAATTTTGTCTTCTCTGTCACGAACAGAAAATGCACCGACAGGAGTTGCCCTGCCGGAAGAATTCATCTTTTCTTTTATTGCGCCAGAAAACAATAACGGAATTTTTGTAGATTTGCATGCATTTTTTACACGTTGAGCAAGTGTTACAGTTTCTCCAGCAAGCGTAAACACAGGACGTCCGTTTATGTGCAAGCTTCCGACAGCAATTGTTCCGCAATGAATTCCAATATCAATAGAAATTTCGGGAAGCTTATTTTCAGCAAGCTGCATGTTCAATTCTTTTAAAGCATTCATCATTTGAACTGCAGCCTGAACAGCCTGCTCTGCCCCATTGTTTCGGCGAGGTCCAACACTGAACACAAATGCGGCGCACATTGTTTCGTTATTGGCTGCAATTTTTCCGCCAAGACTTTTTACAATGGCGCCCATTTTCCTGTGATAAAGCGAAAGCACTTTAAAAATCTGTTCTGCAGCAAGATTTTCAGTTTCTGCTGTAAAATTCCTGATTTCAGCAGATAAAACAGCTGCCTCTGTTTCAGTTCCGCCACGAGAATCCGAAGAATCTTCTTTAAATAAAACTTCTTCGCCTGAAGCAAATTCGCAGTCAACAAGCAGATTTCTTACACTTGAAACAACATAAGAACCGACAAGACCAGAAAAAAACGCAGACAAAATTGCCACAGCCTGATACGTTATGACGACTGTGTTTTGTTCAGACATGTCTAAAAGCGAAGTTGAAAATCGTGTAGAATTATCAAAATATGTAAACACAAGCAGCGCAATTTGAATTAAGCCAGATGCAAGCCCGATTATTAAAGGCATTGAAGGCCTTAAAGAAAAAAGTTGAATAATCAATACAAGAACCCATACAAACGGGAACACTGTTTTTGTCAATGCAGCAGGAGGAACAGCTTTTCCAAGAAGCAGAAAATACCAGACATAAGGCATGGCTGCAAGAATCAGTACATCAAAACCGACACCAATAATGCCGGCGACTTTAACTTTTCTTGTTTTATGCACACGGACAATCATCAGCATTGACACAAAAGCAATAAAACCAATAAAACCACAGAATTCATAAATATTGATTTGCGGCAACTCAGATAAATAAATAACTGCGCCAATGGCAATCAATAAAAAAATTCTGGCAAAAGATGCAGTGTAAAAACCATGTATTTCTTTTTGTCGTAATAAATCAGTTGCTGGAATAGGCATCTTAAATCCGAAAAAATAAATTAAAGGCTGTTACTAATTATTTCAAAATAAACAGCTTTTGGATATTTATATTATCGACAAAGATTGGTTACAAAATCAGAATACATGCAAAACTTTTACATCATTATAAGAAGATTTTTCAAATTTTTTATACGAAAATCACACTTTTGCTTCTGCAAAAAAAAGAACTTGACCAAATCATTAAAAAACTTCGGTCAAGTTCTTTTTTAATGCACAAATTATTACAGTTTATTTAAGCAGATCTTCTACGATAGATTTTGCTGCTTTCATATCCATTCCGGGAACAGCTTTGAGTTTTGGCATGATGTTTTTCAAGACACGTTCTTCCGGTGAAAGAGAATCAATTATTTTCTGCACTTCAGCTTTCATTGCTTCTGGCGAAAGTGTTTCTGGAACAAATTCTTTCAAAACAGCAAGCTGTGCTTCAAGTTCGGCAGTATCAGCTCCGCCTTTTTTATATTCAGCAATAGTTGCTTCAGTCTGATCAAACATTTTTTTTGCAGCCTGCGCAATGTCATTTTCAGTTTCTTCCCTGTGCAATTCACGTATGTTCTTCTGTACTGAATCGATAAGCATTCCAAGAACAGACGCGCGAACAGGGTTTGTCTTTCTTATTGTCATTCTTTCTTTAAACATTTCTTTTGTTGTCATTTTTTCCTCCAAGAAAGTAAGACATATCAATTAATATAGAGTCATTGCAAAAGTTTACAGCATGGCTTTATCTTGCAAATTAAAATCAACAGCCAAAAGTTTAGCTTAAACCAAAAAAAATGTCACTAAGAAATCTCTCAGCCTCAAAACTGAAAATCAGCACGTCCTACACATTTTTCAAACAAAAAATTCGACACAGAGAATGCATAGCACATTATTTTTCTCTGTACGAATAAAAAAAGCTGAAAATCGAAAATATTTTGATTTTCAGCATATAAAAAAATTGGAGAACAAACGGCATTGAAACACGAGTATCTTTCCGCATTTCTAAACTGCGCTGACAGAAGATTTCAAATTTCATTTTAAAATCTTCTGAATAAATGCTGAAAATTTCTAACAGCATTTATTCAGACAGGGTACAAAATATTTTGTGCCCTGCTGTTTATGAAATGGAGCTGTCACAAAAGCATAGTTCATAGCGTCATTCCAAATTTGATTCGGAATCTCTATACTATATGCAGTGTAAATGCCGTGCGCAGCCGCCGAAAGCTGTCAATTTTAGCATGACAAAACTTATTGGACATCTCCATTTCATCTTTAAGCTTTATTTTGAACGCTTGTAAATTTCGTTGTTAAGTTTAACGAAATCTTGAGCATGCAGATTATCGCAACTCTTAACATATTCGTTCCAGTCAGCTTCAACATCTTTCTGACCTGTAACAAATTTCAAAGTCCATGCATTGATATTGTCTGTCAAAGGTGTTGACCAAAGTTTCATCTGTTCACGTTCATCTTCATTTGCAGGAACAGATGGATTAACAGGGCGAACTTCACGATATTTTGCAAGACGTGCGTAAAAATCCTGATGTGTTGGTGAAAGATTATCACTCATTTCAGCTAATGTATGACCATACCAGAAGTTTCCACCAGCATAACCCCACTGAAGACGAATATCTACATCAGTTTCTTCACCACCAATTCCAAGTCCACCACATTTAAAACCTGGAAGAAGTTTTTTAACGTTCATACCTGTTGTTTCATCTTTTACATACTGGAATGTTTCACCTTCAACACCCCATTTGTAAAGAACATATGCTTCTGGAGAATACCACAACCAGTCTACAAAGCGCATCATTTTGATAAATCCGGCTTCGCCAAGTTCATCAAGTGCTCGCTGTGCAATCATAACACCATTTTCAAGACGTGTATTATCAGCAGAATATCTGTTCAAAGCAACTGGTGTCATTGCAAGATAAACTTTGTAATTGCCTTTTCCAATTCCTGTATCAAGACCGGCTGTCTGTGTTGCATACATACCGCGGTTTGTACTGATAATTGCAGATTTTCCATTATAGAATCTGTTCTGTGCTGTATTATCATCCTGTGTAAATGTTTCTGGATCAAGAATGCCACCTTTTACAAATTTGTTAAGTGTGGCAACAAATTTCTTGAAATTGTCTGTTGTTGAAGCAAGATACCATTCATCTTTGTCAAAATCAAATGCAAGTCCACCTGCTGCACCTTCAATAGCCCAGCCAGAAGGAACACCATAAGATGTACCCATAAGTTTAAGAAGGTTTCCGCCTGTTCCATGACCAGATGTTGCACCACACCACAAATCAGACCATACATATTCTTTTTCTGTAATGATGCCCTGTTTTACCATATATGCCTTAACTTTTACCAAAGCATCATAAAGATCATCCCAAGTCCAGTTCTGTTCAAGTGAAGCAATATCAATTCCTGCGCCTTCAAACAAGTCCTGGCGCAAAAGAAGTGTATAGTCCTGCATTGGAGCTTCAAGCATACCTGGCAGACGATAGAATTTTCCGTCTGATTTTACGATAGTATCAACATCTTTTTTCATGTTGTACTTGTTGTAGAATGATGTGAAATTCGGCATGTACTGTGTATAATCTGAAACAGCAACAACAGCACCACCATCAACGAATGCATTTTCGTCATAAACTTTTGGAACAATGTATGCAGACTGTCCTGCATTAATAGCAAGTCCAATTTTATTTGTGTAATCACCTGAATCATATGAAATGATATTAAGCTTAACATTTGTCAATTCTTCAATCTTTTTGAAGATACCTTCTGTTTTCCATGTTTCAACCATTGGATACCAAGATGCATCACTAAAGAACATTGTATAAGTTACAGGCTCATCTGAATGGAATATAACACCCTCTCCAAATGTGTAACCTTCAGCTTTAGCAGCATTACCACTTTTTCCAGCATCTTTCTTGCCGCAGCCTGTTACAAGCACTGCAAGTGCAAGTAATGCAGCCATAACAAGTGAAAACTTTTTCATAGAGATTCCTCCTAAAAAACCTCAAGCAGGAACTAATTCAGTGCCTGCTATATTTTGCAGCAGCAGTTAATATTCATGCAAACAGCATCCTGCTTTTTCTGCAACTTATTGCAGTTTGAAACTGCTAATAAACAATTTTATTCTTTTACACCGCCAAGCATCATGCCCTGAACATAATACTTCTGAACAAACGGATAAACACAAATAATTGGCAAAGCCATCAGAAGCATACAGCAGGATTTAAGATTTGTAGCAATTTGCATAGACTCTGCTGTAACTTCACCCGGGTCAGCCGATGTTGAGGCACCGATAATAATGGTGCGAAGATAATATGCAACTGGCCATTTTTGACGAGAATCCAAATACAAATATGCATTAAACCAGTTATTCCAATAAGAGACTGCATAAAAGAGAATCATCGTTGCAAGAATCGGCATTGAAAGAGGCAGAACGATTCTAAAGAAAATGCCAATTTTAGAAAGTCCGTCAATTTCTCCGGCTTCTTCAAGTTCTTTTGGAGAATTTGCAAAGAAAGACTTCATTAAAAGAACATAATAAGTTGAAATAAGATTAGGCAAAATAAATGCAGCTACTGTATCACGAAGGCCAAGTTTCAGCATCAAAACATAATTTGGAATCAATCCACCGCCAAAATACATTGTGAAAATTACAAACGGTGTCAAAAATTTATTCAGACGCAGCTGTGGTTTAGACAAAGGATAAGCAAGGCAAGCACTGAAAAATATTGAAAGTGCAGTTCCAATAACTGAATAAACAACAGTGTTACCATAAAATTTTAAAAAATCACCTTGTTTTATAACAGAAATATAAGTCGTCAGATTGAAATCAACAGGGAAGATTGTAACTTTTCCCTGTATAATTGCCTGTTCAGAAGAAAATGATTGAGCTACAAGATATAAAAACGGATATAATGTAGCAATGCAAATCAAAACCATTAATGCATTATTACAAATCTGAAATATTTGATAACGTGTAGTTTCACGATGGTGTTTTAACATTATCTTTTTTCTAGTTTCTGTAGTCATTTTTTACCTCGCATTACCATAAAGCGCTGTCTGTAAGTTTTTTTGATGTAAAGTTTGCAATAGTCAGCAAAACAAGATTTATAAAACCTTCAAATAAGTTTACTGCTGTTGCATAACTGTAATTTCCAGATCCCAAACCCATACGGAAAACATACGTTGAAATAATATCAGCTGTTTCATAAATCATAGGATTATAAAGCAAAAATACTTTTTCAAAAGCTGCGCCAGAACCGACAAGCCCACCAATATCAAGAATCAGCAATGTTGTAATTGTTGGCAAAATCGAAGGCAATGTAACATGAAGGACACGTTGAAAATGATTTGCACCATCAACTTCGGCTGCTTCATATAACGAAGGATTAATTCCTGCCATTGCAGCAAGATATAAAATTGTTCCCCAGCCCAAAGACTGCCAGATTCCAGAAGTTGTAAAAATAATATTGAACCATTCCGGCAATGCAATAAAAGTAACCGCCGTTCCGCCAAAATATTCAATAACCTTATTAATTGGACCTGCTGTAGACAAAAGCTCACGAATCATTCCTGTGACAATAACCATTGAGATAAAATGCGGCAAATATGAAACAGTCTGTACAAATTTTTTCCAATAGATATTACGAATTTCATTAAGCAGCAGTGCAAAAATTAAAGTCAGCGGAAATCTGAAAAGCAAATAAGTTAAATTAAGAATGAGTGTATTTTTAAATGAACGCCAGAAGGTAGCGTCACCTATAAACTGTTTGAAATATCGCAACCCGACCCATTTATCCCCAAAAATACTAGACCCCGCTCTATAACGGCGAAATGCAATAACATTTCCAAACATTGGAATGTAGCGGAAAATCACATAATATAAAATTGGAACCAGCATCAATAAATAAAGTTGCCAATATTGAATAAAATGCCATTTCCAGCCCGATTTTGATAATGCTTTTTTGTTATTTTCGTCTTTCATTATGCGCAAGCTCCTTACTTGCATTCTTACATTCTTGTATTCTTGCATACAAGCTTCTAAAAACAGACTAAATCTTGAACGCATTTACGTATATAGGGGAAATTACCGATATATATCAGTTTTACAGAGTAATTTATACATTTTAAAATTAATTACAATATGATTCTGCGATAATTCATTCAGTGGCATTTTAATATTTTGCTTTTTATAAGATTGAAAACTGAATATTTATATAATTTTTTTAACTTTTTAAGTTTTCAAATTAATAGATTTATGGAATTAAAACATGAAATATTTAAAAATTAAGATAAATAATACAAGCAAAAAATGCAATTGCAAGTTGAACGCGTTCTTTCTTTTGCTATGCTGTTTTTTATTCACATCCGCTGCGATTTCCCGCACAAGCGGGAAAGTAATTTCTACAGTTGTGTTTATGATTTTATGTACTGAAAATATTCTTTAAAATAAAAAAAGCCTGGCAGCTACCTACTTTCCCGCTGTTGCAGCAGTATCATCGGCGTT
>JAKSTS010000016.1 GCA_024402455.1 Treponemataceae bacterium | reverse complement strand
TGCGACCCACAGATTAAGAGTCTGTTGCTCTACCAGCTGAGCTAATGGCCCGTTCGTTTGAACGAGTGTGAATATATCATATTGATTTTTTTTATTCAAGTAGAATTCAAGCAGATTATTAATTTTTTTGCTTATTTTGCAAATAATCTGGAAAAGCACAAAAAAAGCCAGAGTTTTAATCTCTGGCTTATAAACACAAACTGAATTGTCTTACTCAATAACCAATTTTTCTGCTGTAAATTTATCAGCTAAATCTTTTCCTGCTGGCATAATTCCCCAGAAAGGATCAGTTGGATTTTTTGGAACAGCAAGTGTTACATACTGAAACTCATTGTTTTTATAAACTATTGTCATGTAAGGATATAAGCCTTTTGGCAATTCAATGACATGACCACGGTTATCTCCAAAGCGGAACCATTTTATAGGTAAATAAGATGTTGAAATCTTATAACCGTCAAGTGTATACATGGCAATATAACCATTCTGGTTGTTATACACTTTCTGGAGAGGAATGTTTCTGTAACTGTATTCTGATTCATTTTCAAAAGCAAATACAGATACTGAACATAACAATAACAATGCGAGCAAAATAGCAGTCTTTTTCATAACAAACTCCTTTCTCTTTTGCGACAGGCTTAAACGGCACTGACGTTCTGTTTTTGTTTCCGAAACAATCACAAGGCTAAAATTTGTTCGCACCAAAAACAGAGGCTCTTCCGTGAACCTTTACTTGTTAAGTATAAATCTCATTTCGCGGTTTTTCAAGAAAAATATTCTAAAGAATATTAAAGTTTACATAAAAAAATCTTGCAAAACATCTTGACTTTTTTTTGAGGAACTCTTATTATATCTTTCATTACGGCGGCATAGCTCAGTTGGTAGAGCATCCGGCTCATATCCGGCAGGTCATAGGTTCAAGCCCCATTGCCGCTAGAAAGGCTAATCGATTTGATTAGCCTTTTTTTATTTTTTCCTTAACTAACACTCCGAAGTATTTCTAAGCCACGTTTCAGGTTTATCTTCATAAGCTTCTATTATTTCAGAGATACTCGGAATACCACAGCTTTTAAAACACCCGCCAGAACTTTCACCTGTCATACAGTCAAAAACAGAAATGAATTCTGCATCCGGCAAATATTCAGGCTCATTCATTACAGAAACTTCATATTCATCATTTTCAACCGGCGGAAAAATATCATATCCGGTAATTTCATAAAATTCCGGGAAATATTTTGCACAGTCATTTTCAACCCGCTGCCCGTAGCAGCAGATATCAAGTGTTTTCTGCGGAAATGCATTGAAAAGTTTATAATGACTTTTTCTGCACCTTATAAGATTTTGCGGATGTTTTAAATCATCGCCTATTGCTTTTCGAATTTCATGAATAAGAACATAAAGTTCATTCTGTTTTTTTTCTGAACATTGTCCAAAAAGCTTCATCTGCAATATTTCGCTGGAAATTGATTTATTAGGGTGTTTTACAAAAAACTCAAAAAGCTTATTTGCGTTTTTGCTTAAATGCAAATAGTTTCCTTGTTTTTTAGGTTTTAAAGAAATTACTTCAACAAGCATTTCAAGCTTTTTTTCAAGTGCTTCCTCAAGGTTATCAAGAGAAGACCCAATTCCATTAAAAGCTTTCCAATAATTCATGTAATTATTATTTGAAAGTGACGTATTGATATTGAATAAAATCCACGGAGTTTTCAGCCTGCATTCATGCGCTTTTTCCCGCATATTTGTTAAAAGCCTTTCAGAATGCATGTCAATCAAAAATAAATCAAAAATGCTCGTCTGAACAATCTTCAGAAAAATTGATTCGTCCTTAATTATAACAAGCGAATCAATCTCCGGATCAACAATTTTTCTAACACGAAAAACAGTCTCAGCTGAATCGGAAAACAACAAGAACCTCATTTTTATCTCCCTCCCTATTTTATGAGTCTTGACCATATATTTTTAATATGTTAGTATGCCGCTTCGTCTGGGGCGATTAGCTCAGTTGGTTAGAGTACAAGCATGACACGCTTGGGGTCACTAGTTCGATTCTAGTATCGCCCATTTCCCACATATTTTACATTGTACAATCTTTTTTATTTTACGCCAAATATTTTTTTTATTTTTTTTCAAGAAATTCTTTTTTTAAGTTTTTGTAAAAATCTTAAAATTTCAAACTTCCGGCATAAAAGACTGGACAAAAAAAAAAAATTTATTCACTATAATCTTATGATTTCAGACCAGCAAATAAAAAATTTTTTAGCTTTTGCAGATTCTCATTCAGATTTCGTCATTATCGGGCACAAAGAACCAGACGGAGACTGCATTGCAAGTTGCCTTGCATTAGATGAACTTCTGCGTTTAATGGGGAAAAAAACAGTTCTGCTGTCTGCAGGACCTTTTAAACGGACAGAGACAAAAGTCTATGAACACCTTTTCAGTGCAGCATTTGAAGACAAAGCAAATGCATCAAAATACGGGCTTTTTATTGTAGATTGTTCAAAAAAAGACCGTATAGGCGAAATTGACATTGCAGACATTGACTTTGACACATTCATTATAGACCACCATAAAACAGCAGCAGCTGAAGGCAAAAACTGCATAATAGATTCTTCAGCACCAGCAGCCGCATATCTTGTACAGCAATTATTCGAAGCCGTTCATGGCGAAGTAACAAAAGCAGCTGCAGAAGTGCTTTTTTTTGGTCTTTCCACAGACAGCGGCTTTTTCCGCTTTCTTGAAGAAGACAGTGCAGAAATTTTTATGGCTGCAGCACGATTAATCAAAAAAGGTGCAAGCCCTAAAAAAACTTACAATCACATGACTGGCGGAAAATCATTTTCCAGCAGAAAACTGCTCGGCAGGCACCTTGATCATGCAGAATCTTTTTTTGATGGCCGGCTTATCATTACATATGAAACAACAGAAGATACTTTAACTTTTGGTCAGAATGGCAGAGATTCAGATGCACTTTATCAAAATCTCCTTGCAATAGAAGGAGTTGAAGCCATCGTAAATATAAAGCAGGAAACACCTGAACAATGCACGGCAGGCTTTAGATCAAGAGAAAATGTGGATGTAAGCGTCATTGCAGCTCATTTCGGCGGCGGCGGTCACAAAAATGCTTCTGGTGCAAGCTGCACAACCACTATAAAAGAATTTATTCCACAGCTTTTGCAAGAATTTCAAAAAATCTTTTGATTTTTCCTGCAGTAAAACATGCACATCACTCATTTTTTAAGAAAACGGCAAAATCTTGCCGTTTTCTTATTTTTAAAGCACTTTTTCTGTGTCCACCTGAACATTTTTTTTCTAACACTTATTTATTTTCAATATAAATAATTACAAAATTGAAAACTCATAAATTTCATTATTTTTTCAGTTTTTACAATTTAAAAAAACATTTAGGCATAATTCTTGCTTTCCAGCTCCTTTGCAGTCATCTGCAAAGGAGAATTTATGTACACAAATTTAAAACCTGCATCTGAAAAGCTTGCAAAAATGGAAAACGCAGAGCTTAACCCAAAAGAACTGTTATTTTTCATTTATGAAAATCAAGACTTCTTTTTTCTGAATAAACTGGAAGAAGATGAACGTTATGATTTTATTATGTCTTTACTGCCGGTAATGGAACGCGTTGCTGAAAACTTTGACAAAAACAAAGCTCCTCTTGAATCATATTTGCGATATCTGATTTCCATAAATTTTCAGACATGGAAGAAGTACCAGACAAAAAGAAAAATCCGAAATGTGCTCATTGAACAGGAATATAAACACGAACTTTCAGAAGGCCTGGTACAAGAACAAGAACCGTCGTTTATTTCAGACGAGAATAATTTCAAAATAAATATTCCAGAACGGTTTCAAAAAATGCTGCCTATTCTTGCATACAAAGCTTCTGCTTACGTTACAAAAGAGCAAATCTTAAAAATTGCAAGAATCAGCAAAACAGATGCAGAAGAAATGATAAAAAATATCAACATTCTGAATGAAAAACTTGAATCAAGAATCAATAATGTCAAAAAGATAAATCAAAGAAAAACAGCAGCTTATATTATGCGAAATCAATATTCTTTGGAAACACATCTTTTAACAGACAAAACAACATCACAATATCGAAAAATCTCTAAATCACTCAAAGCAAAAGAAAAAGGCTACGAAAAATCGAAAAATACCAGAATAACCACAAGAATCGTAACGCCTTCATGGATGATTGCAGAAATTCTTGGCGTAAGCATCTATTCAATAGACAGCAAGCTGAGATCTATACACAAACAGTTCCCGGAATTTTTCTGTACAAAACGCAAGCCAAAGCCAAAAGATTGATTTTAATTTATTTGCAGTACAAGCTATAGACAAAGTCTGTGCATGAGACTTTGTCTATAGTATATAGCAGAAAATCATGTTTTTGGTTTATACTCTCTGCATGACTATTTTTCTTGCATCTGGCAATCGCCACAAACAAAATGAAATTGCACAAATTTTTAGTCCGCATGAAATTCTAATTCCTAAAGATAAAGGAATTGACTTTGATCCGGAAGAAAACGGCACAAGTTTCGTCGAAAACAGCCTTATAAAAGCCCGTGCATTATGGAACATTGTACACGAACCTGTAATAGCAGATGATTCAGGAATTTGCGTAGAACTTTTAAACAATGCACCAGGAATCTATTCTGCAAGATATGCAGGAGCCAATGACATGCAGGGCCTTAAAAGCGGCGAAAAACTTGAGTCTGAAGAAAGAAACAGGCTTTTAATTGAGCAGACAAACAATGCCCTTAAAGATTTCCGTCTTAAAAACCCATATGAAAAGCGGACAGACTCTGAATTAAGAAAATGCTGTTTCGTCTGTTCAATGGTGCTTTATCTTGGAAACGAACGGTTTTACGCAGTACAGGAAACACTTGAAGGAAGTCTTGTATCCAGCATGAACAGTTCTGCAGGAAACGGCGGCTTTGGTTACGATCCGATTGTTTATCTGCCCGCTTTCCAAAAAACAGTAGCTGAACTTTCTGAAGAACAGAAAAATTCCATTTCACACAGAGGCAAAGCCGGTGCAAAACTTGCCTCAATATTAAAACAGCTCTAAATATTAAAACCGCTAAAGAAATATCTGAGTTCTTGCAGCTATGTATTGATTCAGATATTTCTTTTTATGCAAACGCATTTCACGCTATTCCTTTTTCAAACAATAAAGAATCTGTTATTTATTTCCGGCATCTTAAAAAAGATACTTTCAATAATCATTTATAATTTTTAATTTATTATATTAAAAGGATTTAAATCACAATAGTTTTAAGTTTCAATAAAAATTACAATCTGTACAAAATGTCCATTCTGATATTTTTTTTATTAATTTTTTTTATTTTTTTTATTCAAGTTTTTTGACATCTTTGCCGAACTTTATTAATGAGAAGTTATGACAGACCGGTTCTTCGTAGAAGGCAACAGCCTGCATTCTTTTCATCGTGCAAAATAAGCAAACTTAGTGGCCTTGTACTTTACCGCTTATTTTTCACAAAACAAGCAGCACGGACGCTGTTTGACATCTTTCCATGGAGGAAAACTATGGTCATCAACCACAACATGTCGGCTATGTATTCACACCGCGTACTTGGCATTACTAACAATGCAGTACAAAAGAATATGGAAAAACTTTCTTCAGGTATGAAAATCAATCGTGCAGGCGATGATGCATCAGGACTTGCAGTATCTGAAAAAATGCGATCACAGATCCGCGGTTTGAACCAGGCTTCAAAGAATGCTTCTAACGGTATCAGCTTCATCCAGACAACAGAAGGTTATTTGAATGAAACAACTGATATTTTGCAGAGACTTCGCGAGCTCTCAGTTCAGTCAGCTAACGGTATCTATACCTCAGAAGATCGTATGCAGATTCAGGTTGAAGTTTCACAGCTTGTAGCTGAAGTTGACCGCATCGCTAGCCAGGCACAGTTCAACGGAATGAACCTCTTGACAGGTCGTTTCGCTCGCCCAACTGGTGAAAATGCTGTTACAGCATCTATGTGGTTCCATATTGGCGCAAACATGGATCAGAGAATTCAGGTGTACATCGGTACAATGACTGCTTCTGCTCTTGGTGTTCGCGAAATCGGTAGTGAAGCTGTTCTCAGCCTTGCTACACCGGATGATGCCAACCGCGCAATCAACACACTTGATGAAGCATTGAAACGCGTTAACAAGCAGAGAGCTGATCTCGGCGGTTACCAGAATCGTTTGGAACATGCTGTTCGTGGCATTGACAACACAGCAGAAAACATGACAGCTTCAGAATCACGCATCCGTGATACTGATATGGCTGGCGAAATGGTAGAATTTACCAAGAACCAGATCCTTACACAGGCTGGCACTGCAATGTTGGCACAGGCTAACAGCAACTCTCAGACAGTTTTATCACTGCTCAGATAGTGTAATATAATGGCGTAAAACCAAAAAAGGTTTTACAAGAAAGCCGTTCTGTGATAATATTCATATAACGGCTTTCGCCATTATATTTGTGCCTTTTTTTAGAGGGCATAGTTGATCTTTGACAAATACCTTTCGTGGTGTATGTAACAGCATGAGCGGAAGCTGTACGCAGTTTCTGCTTCTGCTGTATGAGTCTAAAACATGGTAAAAGGGGCGCAAAACTTTTACCTTGCTCAGCACATACACAGTATAGAAAGCATGGAATGCTTTTGATTTAACACACGGAGGGTTATATCTATGGTAATTAATCACAACATGAGTTCAATGTACGCTAATCGTTTGCTCGGAATCGCAAATGATCAGGTTCAAAAGGACATTGAAAAACTCAGTTCAGGAATGAAAATAAACAGAGCAAGTGATGATGCTTCTGGTCTCGCTGTATCAGAAAAACTTCGCTCACAGGTTCGTGGTCTGAACCAAGCAAACCGCAACATTCTGAACGGTATTTCTTTCATTCAGACAACAGAAGGCTATCTTCAGGAAACAACAGACATTCTGCAGCGCATCCGCGAACTTTCAGTTCAGGCTGCTAACGGAATCTATTCTACTGAAGACAGACTCCAGATTCAGGTTGAAGTATCTCAGCTTGTTGCTGAAGTTGATCGCATTGCAAGCCATGCACAGTTCAACGGAATGAACTTGCTTACTGGTGGTTTTGCAAACAATGATCACAGCCAGCGTTTCCTCCAGCTCCATGTTGGTGCAAACGTAGATCAGAACGTTTCAGTATTTGTTGGAACAATGACTGCAACAGCTCTTGGCCTTGCAGGTCTTGATGGCGATGCTGATTCTATCATTTCTCTTACTACTCCCGAAAATGCAAACATGACTATTGCAACTATCGATAATGCTTTGAAAACTGTTACAAAACAGAGAGCAGACTTGGGTGCATTCCAGAACAGATTCGAAACTGCTTCTAAAGGTATTGCAATTGCAGCAGAAAACTTGACAGCATCAGAATCACGCATTCGTGATACCGATATGGCACAGCAGATGGTTGAATTTACCAAGAACCAGATTCTCACACAGTCTGGTACAGCAATGTTAGCACAGGCAAACTTAACATCACAGAATGTTTTGAGCATTTTGCGCTAACAACATGAAAAACATCAAAGAGACTTCTGGATGTCATCTTTTTGGTGTGTAAAAAGCTAAAAGAAGGAGCGCCCCTTCTTTTAGCTCTTCTATAGGAGGCAAGCCCATGTCTAATTCGTTGAATGCACTTGGGCCGCGAATGACCATGGACGGTCAAACACCAGCTGGAAAAACTGTGAAGAAGCCATATGTACCTGTTACATTACCAACTTCTACACCAGCTCCAGCTACTGTAAAAAAACCTGTTCTCGAATCAGTTAATGCTGAAATAGAGAGGGTACAAGCTGAACTTTCAAGCAGCTTAGGCAGAAAAGTTCAGTTTAATATCAACCAAGAACTTGGGAAAGTAATTGTTAAGGTTGTAGATCCTTCTACCGATAAGGTTATAAGGGAGATACCTTCCGAAGACGTTCAAGCCCTTCAAATTAAGATGAAGCAGTTAAGTGCTTTGATTATTGATGAGATGGTTTGAGTTATTGCTTTCTAGAGAGAGTCTATGGCTGAAATAAACATTCCTGGTGTCAGCGACAAATACAAGACAAATGATCTCGTGAAAAACTTAATGGAAGTCGAAAGAGTTCCATTAACACGAGAGCAGAATAAGCTTGAGAGTTATAAGCTCGAAAAAGAGAGCTGGCAGCGGGTCAACCAATACATGACCTCGGTACGTGACAACGCACGAGGTCTGTTTTCTTATAACAATCCTTTTAGTGAAAAATCTGTAACTTCCTCAGATGATTCTGTTCTCATAGCAGATGCAAAAAGAGATGCATCTCCTGGTGAATTTAAGATAACTGTTGAGCAGGTTGCCTCGGCAGATAAATTCCTTTCAAATAATATCAGCAAAGATTTTACAGTCAAAGCCGGCAAATACACATATAAAGTCGGTTCAAAGTCTGTTTCTTTTAATTGGCGCGGCGGCTCGCTTGCTGAATTTACAGATTCTCTTAATAAACGCGGCAAAGATTTATTGAAAGCATCTTTAATAAACGTAACAAGCTCAACAAAAGTCTGGTCCATTGAATCGTTAAAGACTGGCGCAGAAAATGAACTTTCTTTTGAAGATGATGCCCTTACAATGGCAGCAGGAATCGGCGTTGTACAAATGCAGAAACAAAGCGAACCGATTCAGCTTGTTCAAACGACACGCAATTTAAGCACAATTTCTCAGCTTTCAAGCAAAGGCGTTTCTTTAAAATCTGGAACATTGGAACTGGCACCGCAAAACGGTGCTGCAATCATTTTAAGAAATGAAATTACAGAAAATACAGATAATATTGTTACTCTAAAAATTAAGCTTGAAAAGACGACGGACATTACAGAATCTTTTAAAGCAGAAGAAGAAATTAAGCCAAAATTGCCTGAACCAGGCAAAGTTGAATTAAATTCAATAACAATTACAAATGCAGAAACAGATTTAGACCTGCCCTACTCTGCTCCAAAACAAAAACCTGTTCCAGTAGAAAATTATTCTATTGCATATATACGCACAAATAATGGCACAGAGATTTCTCTAGGACAAATTTCAGAGAAAGATGAATTTTCTACAATTTCATTCAAAGTGGCAGATTATCCGGAAATTGCAAGCATTGTAATCAAAAATTTTAATACAGGAAAAATTGCAGTTATTTCTGACATGTATGCCTACGAAGCACAAGACACAAGAACCGCAGTTCCATTAAACCCTACAAGTCTTGCTGCTGATGCCCGCATAAAATATGAAGGCATCACAATGATTCGTTCAGAAAATTCCATTGAAGACATTATTCCAAATGTAGCGCTTAATCTTGAACGAGCTTCAACAAAGCCTGTAACACTTACAGTTGACAACAATACAGAAGACGCAAAAAATGCCATCATAGAATTTGTTGGAAATTACAACCGTCTTATGGCAGAACTGAATATTCTTACACAGACAAAAGAAGACATCGTAAACGAACTTGAATATTTAACAGATGATGAACGCGAAGCAGCTTTGAAACGCCTCGGAATCTTTCAGTCAGATTTTACGCTTACCTCAAATAAGCAGGCATTGCAGCGTGCTGTTGTTTCGCCATATGCAATTGAAGACAATGAAACAATCAGAATGCTTTCTCAAATCGGCATTTCTTCAAAAGCTACGGTAGGAGGAAGTGCAACAGCCTCTCAGATGCGCGGATATCTTGAAATTGACGAAAAGGCACTTGATAATGCTTTGAAAAATAATATGACAGAAATCAAGAATCTTTTTGGATATGATGCCGATAATGATATGATAGCTGATATGGGCGTTGGTTTTGCTGTTGAAAAAAATCTTACCTCGTATACACAGGTTGGCGGAATAATTGCCAATAAAACAGCAACAGTAGACTCAAGAGTAAAATCTACAGAAACGCAAATAAAGAAACTGGAAGACCAGCTTGAAGATAAAGAAGCTGAACTAAAGACAAAGTACTCAAAAATGGAAAGTACATTGAATAGTTTGGAAGCACAATCTACAAAGATTACTAATTTTAACAAGCAGAATTCTGGAAATCAATAAAAGAGGAACATATGAACATTATTTTAGACGGTGTTAACTTAGACATAACAATTGAAAACGAAAAAAATATTGGCGACATCCTTAAAGCATTGGAAACAGAGCTTGAAATGAATTCTGCAACAATGGTTGAAGTTACTGCAGATAATACAATAGTTCCAGCAGAAAAACTTGATGACCTTTTTGTTACACCAATAGACCAGGTTCAAACTCTTGAAGTTAAATCTATAACAGCAAAAGAAGTTGCAGATGTATTAAAACATCTTTTCAAAACATTTGAAAATCTTGCTGAAAAACTTGAAAACATTCCAGTTCAATTGCAAAAGAATGAAGATAAAAATGCAATGAACACAGTTACAGAACTTGCAGATGCGCTTTCATTGCTTTTTCAGACAATTCCATATGTCAATCTGTTTCCAGAAACATTTGATAATCTTACAATTGAAAGCAAACGCCTTACATCATTTGTAAGCGACTTCCCTTCTCTGCTTGAAGATTTTAGAAAAGCCGTAGAATCAAATGATACAGTGCTTATCGGCGATCTTGCTGAATATGAAATTGCACCAAGATTAAGACAGCTTGCGGAATTGCAAAAATCTCTGTAAACTGATATATTGTATTAAGTTTTCAAAGATTCATTTGATTTTTGGAAAATTTCTTTTTTACTCTTGAATTTCTAAAATAGTAGCATTAAAATGGAGTTGTTGGAGTTTTTAGATGGAAGTTCTTGAAATAAAAAATCTCTTTAGAGAAAAAACAGGTCTGTATTATAGAAGAAATTTTACAGGACTTGCTGTCATTGAACTACCTATAAAAACTATTGAAGCACCTCTTGATTTCATTATTGAAGTAAGCCCATTGGGCACCAAAAATGTTGATGTTACATTAAAAGAAAAAATCGATTATCCATTACTGCCTGTCCTCAAAAAAATCAAAGAATTTATTAACAACCTTGAAAAAGAAGGAAAATTACCCTGATTACCATTAATACAAAATCAGCTGAAGAAACTATTCAGCTTGGAAAAAAAATCGGCGCATGTTTAAAAACAGGTGATGTGCTTGCCATGCGGGGAACACTTGCAGCCGGAAAAACAACAATAACAAAAGGCATTGCCAGCGCTTTAGGCATAGAAGAAGTTATTACAAGTCCGACATTCACTATTGTCTCTGAATACGAAGGAAGACTTCATCTTTATCATATTGATGTTTACAGACTTGATTCTTGCGAAGATTTTGTAAACCTTGGTTCTGATGAAATGCTCTATGGCAATGGAGTTTCTATCATTGAATGGAGCGAAAAAATTCAAGACGAAATTCCTAAAAAAGCAATAACAATAAGCATTGAAATAAACAATGATGGCAGCCGGACTATAAATATAGAAAACTGGCCGTATGGAGATTTAAAATGAAAGCTCTTGCTGTTGATACATCTGTTACAAAAATCTCTCTTTCTGCATGGAATGGCGACACACATGCATCATTAATCATACAGGCAGAACTAAAACAATCAGAAAAACTTGTTCCTGCAATTGAATATGTTTTGCAGCAGGCAAAGCTTGAAGTAAAAGATCTTGAATTTCTTGCTGTTTCATTAGGACCGGGCACTTTTACAGGTTTAAGGCTTGGAATTTCGGCCTTAAAAGCAATTTCACTTGCAACAGGTGCGCCATTGTACGGCATTCCTACTTTAGATGCATACCAGCCTGCTTTCAGCGATTATAAAGGCACTTTGGTTCCTGTTGTTGATGCAAAAAAAGAACGTTTTTATCTTTCTGTATGGCGAAATGGTACAAAGTCTTTGGAAGATTCAGATCTTTCTGCTGAAGATACACTTAAAATCTTTGATCCTGAAGAAGAACTGCTTCTTGTTGGCGATGACGCCCCACTTTTTAAAGAAAAGCTTCTTGAACTAAGACCTCTCCAGAAATGCAGCATATTCAACGGTTCACTTTGTGTCTCAGATATGCTTATTGTTATGGCAGAAAAACTTTTTACTGCAAAAGCTTCTCCTCTGCAAGATTACGACGGTCCTGTTTATATCCGGAAAAGCGAAGCTGAAGAAAATGCAGAAAAAAACAAATAATTTTGGCTGCATTCGCATTCAATAAAAAAGGCTGCAAGCTTTTGAAAACTTTTAAAAGTTATTTCAGAAGCTTGCAGCCTTTTTTATTATTTTTATTGTTATTTTTTAATAGAAGAAAACTGTGTCAAAGCGTCCAGATTTGCAGTATTTACAACAGCTGCACGGTTTTCATTCTGAATTGCATTAAAAACTTCCTGTCTGAAAACTTTTACATCTTTTGGAGCTTCAATGCCGACTTTGACCTGATCACCACGAACTTCAATAATCGTAATAGTTATGTCATTTCCAATGCGAATTTTTTCATTTGTTTTTCGAGTTAATATCAGCATGAGCTACCTCTCTTTGCTTCAGCAAAAATGTCATGCTTTGTAAACCATCGCGGGTCACATGAAATAACCTGAATACATTTATTGTTTTTCTTGTTAAAAATAAGAGGTCCCTGAAGATTAGCAGTAATTGGAGAACCATCACAAGGAACTGTTACAATTGCCATAACAAGCACATCAGAAGGAGATGTTCAATATCCAGCTCATAATCTGCACAAAATGCAAACGGGTCAATCAACAAAAAAGACAGATTTTTATTCTGCAGGCACTGAAACCACAGGAAAGGTTTTTGCTCTGCCTCATACATTGCAAAATCAGTGTATTCTTCAAAACCAAACAAACCACTTGGCACCGTATAAATCTGATTTTCTTCAATGGTTATTGTTCCATTTGTTTTGGTTGCAATTTCCATACTATCACCTTAAAAATGAAGGATATTTATCTAAAATTATTTTTAGATATTAAAGGACATCTATAAAAAATAATTAAAATCGCTTTTTCAGAGCCTTTCTAAAAACAGACAGAAAACCTGTCATTTCAAAACAGAAAAAATGCGGTGCAAGCAAAAACTTACACCGCTTCAAAAACAAAAACTATTTATTATCTTACAAAGTCTAAAAGTGTATTTTTGTACATTTTTGCAGCAGTGCTCATTGTTGCCTGCTGAACGTAATCGAGCATCTTAAGATCTGTAATAGCCTGAGTAATGTCCAAATCGCCTTCACGAGAAATCATGCCGTTTACATTCAAAATTTCGTTTGAAATGCGGGCAAGATTCTGTTCTGCACGCTCAAATTTTGCACCACTTTCTGCAAGATTTGCTGTTAAATTAGACATACCCTGATCAATTGAACCTAAAACACGTCCACCGATTGTTTCCTGATCGCCTACAAGCATTGCATTACGCAAAGCAATTACAGAATCGAACAAAGAACCACCAGAAAGATTTGCTGTCGGATTAATATTGTTCGGCGGACGCTGGCTTGAATCTTTAATCAAACCAAGTTCATTCAATGTATTTCCACCATTCAAATCTTCAAGCCACAGCTGGCGTGCATCTGTTGTGCGCAATGTCAAACCATTTGTAACAGGGTCAAGATTTGCCTTTACAGCAGCACCAGAGTCATTGATTTTGGCAATAATTGCATACACATTGTCGCCTGCTTTAAGGTTAATCTGTTTTCCATCAACAGAAATTACAGAATCTTCTGGCACAATGTATGAACCTGCATCACGCATTGAATAAAGAGCCTGCTGTTCAGCCCAGAAAATACGGCTGCCAGATGCTGTTGTTTCAAGATACTGCCCTTCATCAACTTCAATGTTTTTGCTTTCAACATTTCCGTTATAATTTACGCTTGTAATAAGCATGTCGCCAGAACCTTCAACAGAACCATAAACAATGTCAAATGCTGTCGTGTTGCTTCTTGTGCCAGCAAACAAAGATGTTCCATCTGGACCTGTTGCGTTTGCATTAAGCACAAGTTCTTTCAAAAGTTCATCAACTTCTGTTGACATATTCTTCAAATCTTCCGGAGTATATGTTCCGTTTGCACCCTGAACAGCAAGTTCACGAACTCTGTGCATAATCTGCAATGCCTGGTTGACATAACCTTCTGAAACAGAATAATTATCTGTTACAATCTGTGCATTGTGTTCAAATGTATTTAAACGTTTTGAATAAGATTCATAACGAACCAGATGACCTGCAGCGAGAGGATCTTCGCGCAAAGACTGAATGCGGCGCTGAGAGCCCATCTGATTTTGTGCTTTATTAAAACGAGATTCCTGACTTCTCAAATTATACTGCACATCATTATTTGCCATATTTGAACTAATTCTTCTCATTTCCTTCTCCTTATATAAGTCTGCACCAGCGGTTCACCAAGGATGCGAAAAAAGCAGTTTGCAATGCAAGCTGCAGTGATAAAATTACTTCCATATAATTTTATCACTCCGCCTGTCAGTTAACTGTTTTCTGATTAAACTCCAAGATGATTGATAACAGTATCAAGCATTTCGTCCATTACAGTTACGAATTTTGCTGCTGCGTTATATCCATGCTGGAATTTGATGATATCAGCAAGTTCTTCATCAATATTTACACCAGAAATTGAATCTCTCAACGAACGCAAATCTGCCATAATTGCAGTCTGGCTCATCAAATTCATTTCAGCCTGTTCACCTTTAAGACCAACATTTGTAACGGTAGAAGCAAAATAATCATCTAATGTTTTTGCTTTTCCAATCATCACTTCTGAATTTCTTATTGAAGCAATTTCAAGTGCTGCACGACCATCTCCGTCTTCACGGCTTGTGTTGTGAATTGGATATGAAGCAGCAACAGAAAGTACATCATTCTTAATTGCCGGATTGATTGTGAAATATCCAGAAGGATTTGCTACAGGAGCAACAGCAAACTGTGCACCGCCTTCAATTTTTCCAGAAACAACTTCTGCTGTATCTGCTACCAAAGCATTAACAGCATCTGCACGGTTAAAATCAAATGCACCTTCTTCACCACGTGCACGCAGCAAACCTGCATAACCAACAAGGAAATGTCCGGAATCTTCAACATGACGGATTACAAAATCTGGATTTTCCATTGCATAAGCTGCAGTAGCTTTAAGAACAAGCTTGTTATTCTTGTCAAGATAAGCTTTTACTTCACCATCATAATCGTTGATGCGCTTTACAATGTCATCAACAGTATCAGTTGGATGATATGGAACCTGAATGTTGTTTGTTTTTCCAGCAATTGTAATAACGCCTTCAAGACCAACCTGTTCAGTGGCAATAAGTGAATTTTTTCCGCTCATTCTGAATACATAAGAAGAATCTTCCACTCCGTCGCCGTTTCTATCATAATTTCCGTTTACGTTAGTAACGAATGGCTGTTCAACAAAGAAATCAAGACCTGTAACATTGTTTGCACCAATTGCATTGCGATGAACATCATTAACAAGATCAGCAAAGTTCATTGTCATTGTATTCAAACTCTGCAATTCATCACGAACATCAACATCACGACGCTCAATCAATGCGCCAAGCGAACCGCCGGTAATTACAGCATCATTGCCTGTGTCTGCCCAGACAACTTTTGAATAACCGTTATTTTCAACAAGAGGTTCAACTGCAAAATTTCTTGCAACTCCACCCTGAACTAAAATATGTCCATCAAGATGAACCATAAATTCATCTGAATCGCGGTCGTCTGTTGTAACATTAATAAGGCTTGAAAGCTTTTCAACAAGCAGATCACGGCGGTCAAGCAAATCATTTGGATTATCACCCATTGCTTTTGACTTTACAATTTCTTTATTTACTTCAGCAATCTGATTTGCAATATCATTAACCTGACGAACAGAACCTTCAATGTCGCCGTTCAGCAAAGTGCCGACACCCATCAAACCTACATAGCGGTTGTGGATTGAGTTAACAAGTGAATCACCACGGCTGACAACAGACATACGTGCAGCTGTTGATTCAGGATAAAGTGAAAGTTCCTGCCATGATTCCCAGAATTTATCCATTGTTGTTCTGATTGAAACTTCATCTGGTTCATTATAAATATTTTCGAGCATCACGTAATATTTTTCACGTGTAGACCAATAGCTTTCCTGATTGCTCTGAGCAACAATACGTTTATCAAGCATTGTATCGCGGATGCGCTCAATACTTTCAACTGTTACACCCTGTCCAATCTGTCCTGGTGTGTTTTCGCGAGACAAGTCAGGTCTGTAAATAGGGTCAAAAGCGCGAATTTTTACACGCTGTCGTGAGTAACCCTCTGTATCAGCATTTGAAATATTGTGACCTGCTGTGTTAATTGATTGAGCTTGAGCCATCAAGCTCCTTTTTCCCATTTCTATTCCTGCAAATGAAGACGCCATAACAAACTCCTTTTAAGCGCATCTGCTTTCCCGCATTTAAGTTTTAAGCCCACCACCTCTTAAAACTGAATATTGGTAATTTTATCAACAAACCTAATGTTGTTTTTTCTAAAAAAAAATTAGAAAAATCAAAATTAGAAAATCCTACATTATACGATCCAGAACCAAAGATTCTGGCATTGCCTTAACAATTTTGCCTGTATTCGAATAAAGTGTATTTCTTGCCTGTGGAACAGCTGAATCAAAAACTCCCTGCAAGAAATCTTTTGTTACACGAATATATTCAGACAATGCATCATTCTCTATTTTTGAAACAGCAAGCTTCTGCCGCATAAGTCTGAAACTCTCAAGCAAAGACTGGCGCAAATCAAGAGAAAACATATGAGAAATCTGATAAACATCAAGAGATTCGTCACCAGTAAACTGATACAAAATATTCAAACGCTGAGATTCAAGATTTTTAAACTCATCAGACATTTTTTGAATACGATAAATTGCAGCGTCAAGCTGTGACCATTCACGCGTTTTTACAGTTTCGCGAATAAGGCGCTGTTCAGTTAAAATGACATTCAGCAAATCATTTTCTTTACACAGCAAATCATTCAGGCGTAATGCCACTGCATCACTTTTGACCATATGTTCTCCCATAAAAAGTCAAAAAGGAAATATCCGCTTTGACTTTTTACGCACATCCGCAATGAAATGAGAATGTGCAATAGATAATTAAGTTTGCAACGCAAACTTAAAGCAAACAAAAACTGCGCTATTTTCATCAGCAGCAGATTAGAGATGGCGCATACAAAAGTTTGAAAATGCATCACATTGACAAACCATTGCGATAAAAACAATGACAACCCTAAAATTATTTTTTAGAGCCTCTCCATATGACAAAATTCTTATCACGCCTCTATAAAGATTTAGCGCAATCGTATTCCATAAAAAATTGATGACAAACAGAAACAGTTCTCTCATTTTCTATAGAAATTCTTTCTCTTCTTTATGTTTATCGGAAATTGAAAAACAAACTTAAAAGTTTTTTTAATAATAATAAAAATAAATCTTTTGCAATTTCAAAAAACATCGCACAGATTGACATCAAATTGTTTAACCAGAAGTAAATTTGCCGATATTCAAAACACATGTTATAATTAACAATATTTCAAGAATCTCTAATAACTTTAATTTTCAGCATTAAAACTTTAGTTTTAGGGTTTCTAAGATTAAGTTTATTTATAGAAGGAAATAATCAATGCGCAAAATTTTCTTTTTATTCAGTTTATTTTCCCTGCTGTTTTTATTAGCCAGCTGTCAGACAGAAGTTGACACAAGAGTTGAACGACCAGCAGCACTTGATATTGGAAATTCAAAATCCATTACAATTGTGCCTTTTAAAGGCTCAACAGAAATGTCAAGGATTTTAAATGAAGATTCAAAAAAAACACAGATTTACAGAAACATTGACGGACTGACAAGCAGTGCCATAAAAGTTGATGATGAAAAACGAATTGCGGCTGCATTAACTGAAGCACTTGAAACCCAATTTGAAAGAACAAATCGTTTTACCGTCATTCCATCAACAAAATCTGGCACAAATTCTTCCGCAGATCTTGTTGTAAGCGGCGGACTTACATATTTTGGAACAAGCATTCAATCTGAACAGCGCCAGACAACAGACAAAAAAGGCGGAAATGCAAAACGCACAACTTATTATTGGCGAGACATAACTCTTTCTGTTTTTTATTCAGTCTTTAATGAACAAAAAGAAATATTGATTGATGAACGGGAAGTAAAATACAATCTTTCTTCTGACCCTACAACAGAAAGATCATTTGTCCCAGAAGCAGCAGACATGGCAATCGATAAGGTCAAAGAACTTGCAAAACAGATTGTAAAAGATTTCATTCCATATTCAGAAGACCTGTCGCTTTCTCTATTATTTCATAAAGACACAGAAATGAAGACAGCAAGCATGAATGCCCAGATTGGAAAACTCGACCTTGCAAAAGAACAATATGAAAAAATCTACGACAACAAAGGTTATTTTGAAGCAGGTTATAATACAGCTGTTCTTCTGCAGGCAAACGGCGATTTGACATCAGCTTATAATGTCATGAACGACCTTTATAGCAATACAGGTGATAAAAGGGCAAAAAAAGCACTTGAAGAACTTTCTAAAGAAATTGAAGCAAAAGAAAAACTAAAAACACAAAAATACTAGATTACGAATAATCATCATGTTTTTAGGATTCAATCTTTAATCACTTTCAAAAACAGGTGCAAAACATTGCTGTTACTGCACCTGTTTTTTTGCAGCAAAGCCAGCAGATTTTAAGGCATTTCCATGGCAAAAACATATTGAAGATTTAACCCAGTCGCACGAAACAATCGCAGAAATTTAATGGCAAGCAAATATATACTGAAGAAATTCAGAACCTTTAACATTCTTAACCGAAATAAAATCTTGACAATCAACTTTATGATACTTAAAATTACAAGATAACTGTTTTATAATTAACAGATTAATTTATACAAAGAGGAAAGACATGAAATATTCTCCAAAGAAAATCAGCAGATTATGTCTGCTCGCTTTTTCATTAGTTTTACTGCTTACAGCTTGCGAAACAAGCGTGCCTGTAAGTGTTACACGACCTGCAGAACTCGATATTACTTCTGCTGAAAAAATTGCTGTTCTTCCATTTTTAACAACAAGAATGATGAATTATACTTCGTATGAAACAGATCCTGTTGCAACATTTGATTATTACTGGAAAGAAAAAGACAGCTTTCTTGCATGGCAGCTTGGCGACGGAGAAAATGAGTTTGTAACAAAATTGACTTCTGAACTCGAACGTGCACTTACTAAATCTGAATATCTTACAGTCATTGATTCATCAACAGTTGAAGATGCATATCGCCGTGGCAAAAAACCGCCGATTGACTGGTATGTAACAGGCGGAATTACAGAACTTACAAGCGAAGTTAACGAAATTGAAAAAGAAGTTGAACACAAAGACAAAGAAGGCAACAAAAGAAAGGTAAAAGAACGTTTCCTTGAAGAAAAAGTATATCTTTCACTTGTTTATCAAGTTGTTGACGTCAACACAAAACAAGTTCTTGCAGATACAGAATGGTCTTATGAAATAACTTCTGATGAAGTAAAAGACAAAAAAGACCTGCCATTGCCAGGTGAACTTGCACAGACAAAAATCAAAGACTTTGTTACCCGCGTAATGAAAGAATTTGAACCTTACGAAGAAACATATTCATTGACATTGCTGAAACATGATGACAAATCGATGAAAGAAGCTGAAAAACTTGCAAAAAAAGGCAAACTTGCACAGGCAAAAACAAGCTATATGCAGCTTTATCGTACAACTGGCTATTTCGAAGCAGCGTATAATGCAGGTCTTATCAGTCAGGCAATGGGCAATATAAAAGAAGCTTACAATATCTTTAATTCTCTATACAAGGATACTGGTGACAGCCGTGCTGTAAAAGCTGCAAACGCAGCAGCAGCAGAACTTCGTTCTTCTGAAAAATTGAACAACCAGACAAAATTAAGATAATGGCAGAACTCTAACATAAGCGGTTAAACCGCTTTGAAAAGCCATAAGCAAAAAAATAACCTCGCATTTTGAAGCGTATACTTCAGAAGCGAGGTTATTTTTTATACCACAAAGAACGAATCCCGACACAAAGCATCAAGATACAGTTCTTTCTCATAATGCATTACAGCGGTTTTAATCCCCTTTTATTCAACCCAAAAGTTTAGGAATAAAACCGCGCACAAATTAAATTCACAAAAAGCACAATCTAAAGCCCGCGCATATCATTTTGCGGCAGGCTCGTATAATCAGTTCTTTCTTCTGCACTTCTAAGCAGTGAATGTGAAGCAGCTTCTTTTTTATCCTGCGGCACAGAATTAACAGCACTGTTTATCTTCTTTGAACTTGCAGCATCGCTTTTTGGAATAGACAAAGCTGCATTAGAACCAGCTTTGTTAATTTGATTTTTATATGAACCATTGTCATAAGATTCAAGCTGATTCTTCAATGAATTTGGATCTGTAAAGCGCTTTTCACGGCGTTTATTCAGCAATGTATACATAATTGGTGAAACAAACAATGTCATAAATGCACCAGACATCATACCGCCAACAATTGTAATACATACAGGCTGCATCTGTTCCGCACCTTCGCCAGGGAAAAATGCCATAGGAACCATACCGAAAACAGTTGTCAATGTTGACATAAGAATAGGGCGAAGTCGGCTTCTTGCAGATTCAAGACATGCATCAAAAACCGGCATTTTCTGGTCAACAAGCTGATTAATATAGTCAACAAGAACAATACCGTTATTTACGACAATTCCGACAAGTGCAACAACACCAACAACAGAATACAAGCTGAACTGCTGGCCTGTAAACTTATAAACAGCAACAACACCAATTGCCAGCAAAGGAATACTCAAGAAAACAATAAACGGGTCAACCAGAGATTCAAACTGTGCAGCCATAACAGCAAAAACAAGGAAAACAGCAAGTAAAATAATTATAATGAATGTTCCACCCATACTGTTAATATCACTTGCATCGCCACCATAAGCCAAATCTACAGATTCTGGCAGAACAATCTTTTCGTTTATTGCCTTTTCAACTAAAGCCTGTGCTTCTGTTGCAGTTACACCGGCAGCAAGACCTGCAGTAACATGGTTTACACGGTCGCCATTTTCACGCTGAATCTTTTGAGGCGCTTTTGATTCCCGATATGTAACAAAATTATCAAGTGACATTCTTCCATTTGCCGTATTTATAAACAAATTGCCGATATCACCAGTTGAAACAAGTTCATCACTAGGAACAGCAACTATGACATCATATTCGTTGCCTTCGTCATAAAAAGTTGTCGCTGTAACACCATTAATTGCAGAACGGATTTCCTGTGCAATTGCACTGACACTTACACCAGATGCAGCAGCAGCTTCTGTATTGATAACCATTTGATAACGAGGACTTCCGTTTTCAAAGTCTGTAGCTACATCAACAAGTGCAGGTATTTCTTTCAAAATATCAACAATTTTATCTGCTGTTTCACGCGACGCAACTGTATCATTTGAAATGAGTTTTACATCAATTGCTTTAGCACCACCACCCATTCCACGACCAGAAGAGAAAGAAACAGTAACATCTGACCATGATTTTAAGTACGGCTGCAATTTTGCTTTTATTTCTGCAGGTTTCATAGTCTGCATTGTAAGCTCAGGCAAGTTAATCTGAATACTTCCAGAATTTGAATTTCCAGAGTTCAAAATAATGCTCTTATATGCACCAGCACATTCTTTTTCAACAATTTCCTGAAATTCAAACAGATACTCAAGAACAACCTTTTTGTTCGTTCCAATCGGAAGTGTAACAGTAACGTTTACCTGGTCATCGGCACTAGAAGGCGGTGCAAAGTTCATACCAAAAGATGCAAATTCTGTAATTGCATAAATCATCATAAAGATGACCATTGTCAGAACAATAAATCTGTTTCTAAGACAGAATTTAAGAAGTTTTACATAAATATTTTCAGTTGCTTTAATTATGCCTTCTATTGCATTATCAAAAACCAGAAGCGGCTTAAATTTTATCGGGCGTTCATTAGGATTGTCCAGTTTCAAGATACTTCCACAAAGAGCCGGAACAAGAGTAACCGCAACAAAAAGTGATGAAACAAGAGAACTTACGATTGTTACAATTGCTTCATAAAAGAGCTGTCCCATCATTTCAAGATCTGACTTAAAAATGAGCATTGGAACAAATACACAGACTGTTGTCAATGTTGAAGCCATAATTGCATTTATCATGTTCTTGCTGCCCAAGATTGCAGCAACAGCCGGTTTATAACCTTCAACACGTCTGTTATAAATATTTTCAAGAATAACAATAGAAGAGTCAACGACCATACCCATACCAAGAATAAGGCCACACATAGTCATAAGGTTGATTGTCATTCCAAATAATGCCATACACAAAAGTGTAAACAAAAAACAAACCGGAATTGAAAGACCAATAATAAAAGTACTCTTGAAGTTTCTAAGGAAGAAATAAATGACAATCATTGCAAGAATGATACCTTCAATTACCGAAGAATAAACCTGGTTCATTGTGGCATCAATCATTGTTGTATCATCACTGGCAACATTAACTTTTACACCCGGCGGAAGACTTTTGTTTATGTTATCAAGGACTGCATGAACACCTTTTGAAACAGTCGAAGCATTTGTTCCAGATTCATTTGAAACACTGATATAAAGCCCCGGAGTTCCATTGATATAAACTTCCCTTCCCAATCGTTCAAACTGTTCATAAACTGTTGCAACATCATCAACACGAATAACAGCACCGTTAGAAGTAGAAAGAATCGTCTGACGTATATCATCAAGATTCTGAAAATATTCACTTGTAATAATTTCGTAGTCAATTCCGTTTTGCGTAATTTCGCCACTTGAAAGCTGAAAGTTTCGTGTGGCAAGTGCATTTGAAATTGAAGCAAGACTCAAACCATATGCTTCAAGGCGATTAACACTTACATCTATGCGAATCTGTTTTGCAGCGCCACCGTTTACATCAACAGAAGCAACTCCATCAACACGCTCAAGAAAAGGACTTACAGTATCTTCTGCAATTGCTTTTAATTCATTTATAGGAAGATCGCCTTCTACTGTCAAACGCATAATAGGCATGCTTGACATATCAAATTTCATTACAGACGGTGTACCACATCCATCAGGCAGACGCCCTGTAACACGGGCAATTGCAGATTCAACATCATTTGTTGCTTCATCAAGATCACAGTTATATCCAAATTCAAGCGAAATTCGGCTCGAACCGGTCTGCGACATAGAAGTAACATTTTTTAATCCTTTAATGCGCGAAAGCTGGTCAGTTATAACTTTAGTTACGTTATTATCAATTTCTTCAGGACCAACATTTGAATAAGATGTATATACAGTCAGCATTGGAAATTCAATGCTAGGCGTTAAAGCAATGCCAAGACGCGGAATAAAAACTGCCGCAATAGCACAAATAAGAACATACACCATGACCATAAGGACAGGTCGGCGTACGGAAAGTTCAGCAATATCCATTTAGCCTTCCTTAAGATTCGTCTGCGATGCGTACAGAACAGCCTTCTGTAACAGAACCAGCAGTAACTACTTTTTGACCTATTGAAAGTCCAGATGTAATCTGAACTTCATTATCGTTTGTCAAACCGACAGTTACAATTGCACGTTCAACAGTATTTGTTGTTGGATTGATTACAAAAACACTTTGCTTATCGTTATAAGTTCTCAAAGCTTTTTTAGGAATCACAATTGTATTATCACGCTGCTGAAGAACAAGATCGATTGAAGCAAACATTCCAGGTTTTATACGGTTGTCATATGAATCAAAACCAAGCGAAACCTTTATCGTTCGTGTATTTTTAGAAACAACAGGGCTTATGGCTGTAATTTTTGTCATAAATTTTTCATCCGAAAATGCTGTCAGATGAAGATATGCAGGCAAGCCAATCTTTAAATATTTTGAATATTTTTCACTTACATACACAACAACTTCAATATCTGAAACAGAACCAATCGTTGCAATGACAGTATTCTGACTTACTGTATCACCGGGATGAACATTACAGTCAATTATTGTACCGGAAACAGGTGCTTTTACAGGGCTTGCCACATAATTTGCACCAGGCTTTGAAGGGTCAACATAAGCAATAATATCATTTGCTTTTACACTGTCACCAATATCATATCTAATCTGCGTTATTTTTCCAGAAGTAATCGGGAATGTGCTGACTTCAGATTTTGATGAAATGTCGCCGTTTACGTGTACAGTTGAAATAATAGTTTCTGGTTTTAAAGTTTTTGCAGAAACAGTAACTGTGCTTTGTACTGCATCATTTGGCGCCCCGCCAGGACCACCTGGTCCGCCAGGTCCACCTGGACCACCTGCATTAGGCGGTGCACCAGCAGCCGAGCCAGCAGCCCCCGGAAGATTTATTCCTTTTTTTTCAAGAACATCTGAAAATACTTTTATCAAAATAAGACTTGAAAAAATAAAAATTATAAAAACAACCACAACTCTGGCCCAGTTTTCTTTAGAAAAAAATTTCATTTTTTTACTCCATATTGAACAATAAGACTTTCGTACGAAATATTTAAAGCATTTGCTAAAGCATGAAGACTTGTTATATAACTTATTTCTCCCTGCATCAATGACTGCTGCGCAGAAACTCTGTTTTGACGCTGACTTTCAAGTTCTGTCTGCGAAACAAGGCCTGCTGCATAACTGTCTTTTGCAAGATTATACGCCCGTGTTGCAATCTGGCTGTTCAGCTTAATTACTTCAAGAGACTCATAAATACGCTTCATTTCAGCAACTTTGTTGTTAATATCCTGCTTTGCACTTTTACGTGCATATTCAAGAGCAATCTGTGCCTGTTTTATGGAATCTTTTGCACTTTTTATATTCAAATTAGCATTTGAATTTGGAATCCAGCTTGAAATCGGAATACTTATTGATGCAGAAAATGATCCTTTTATTGAAGGATCAGGCGCACCGCCTTTTATCTGACCGCCTGATTTGAAATTTTCATTCAAATTCAAGGTTGGTGCAAGAGCAGAATGCTGCGTTGTTTTCAATCCAAGTTCTGCACTTGAAAGATTCTGAACAGCCTGCTGAATGTCAAAACGTGATTCAACATATTTAGAAACAAGTTCATTCAAAGACGGAAGTTCCACTTCCTGTATTACAGTAGAACCTTTTAATGAAAACGGAGTATTCGGATCAAGTCCGAGCAGCAGCATAAAATTTGCCGCATTTGTATTATATGAAGACTGCGCCTGTGTAATTTTTGGTTTCATAGACTGATAAGCATATTTTGCATTAAGAAGATCAAGTTCTGAAGCAAGACCGTTATTATAATTTGCCTGAACAACAGCAAGCTGATCTTTTGCAAGTTTCTGATTATCAACCAATATAGAAATATTCTTCAATTCTGCTGTAAGGCTATAGAATTGAGACGTAATATTCATTTTCAGTGTTGCGACAAGTTTATCATATGTCGTTTGCGCCATCTGATAACTCAAAATATTTTTGCGCAAATTATAAGGTATTGAAGTTGAAAACGAAATAGACAAACCGGCAGAGCCACTCCATGACCAATCATCTGCGGACATTTTGCCTGTTCCATCATAAAGTGTATGATCATTTCCAACACCACCATTAGCAGATATGTTTGGTAAAAAGACGTTCCACGCGGCATCCTTGACACGTTTTGCACCTTCCAGCGCGATAAGCTGTTTTTGAATATCTGCATTATTAGCAATGGCCGTTTCAAATGCATCGTTCAAAGTCAATACTAATTTGTTACCATCAGCAAAAGCAAATGCAGACATTAATATTAAGACTAACACGAGCAGTTGACGAGCATGTTTCATGAGAAACCTCCACTGTCAGTCAAGTAAACATCTAAAAAAATGCGTGGCCTGATACATTTTTTTATAACTCGATGCCTATATTTTAGGGCATTATATGCATTTATTGCAAGATAGGAACCACTTGAAAAATCTGTTATATGTAAAAAGCCTCCCGAGTCAAAAACTAAATTTTCCGGTTTT